>CAXHHS010001022.1:0-2740 GCA_964015645.1 uncultured bacterium | reverse complement strand
ATGCAATGGAGTCTCGTGGGCTCGGAGATGTGTATAAGAGACAGACATTATATTGGTTTGTATTTATTAACCAAATTTCGTAAGCTTTATCTTTAAAAAGTTAAGTGCTTTATTTTCTTTATCTTAAAAACACAATTTGTTTTTCAATTAACATGTTTTCTAATTTACCTTTTATTATCATTTTATCAAATATTTCTACCTTTATTCCTTTTTTGGGAGGAATATTTCTTTTAAAGAAAAAACCGCTAAACAAAGATGTAAAGATTTTAATATTCCTTTTTATAATTGCTGCGCTAACGGAAGTGATTTTTCATTTACATTTAATTTTAGGCTACCCAAATACCTGGATAAGCCATTTTTACACTCCTATTGAATATAGTTTATGGTTAATTATTCTTTCTTACTGGCAGCATAATGTTCAAACCAGCAAAATAATTCGATGGAGTATTCCGGTATATCTTATTTTGTATATTACTTTCGAATTAATCGGCTTGGAAAGTATTGATGCAGAAACAATCAACTATATATCTAGACCGATCTCACTTATTGTCTTGAGCTTGGTAGCGGCATATACATTGTTGGGATTGGCCTTTAGCTCCCAATTTCGATTGATAAGGTTTTACCGGTTTTGGATATTATTAGCGATATTTATCTACTATATGGGCAGCATCATTATTTATGCTTTCTCATTTACTCAAAATCGAGAAACCCTCGCCACTCTTGCTGAATTACACAGCGGCTTAAATATTCTTCACAATTTATTATTTATGATCGGGATTATATGTATTTGGAAGTTTGGAACCGGAAGTAATGGAGAAGATTTTGAACAACTTGAGGATAAAAATTAAGCTATTAAAGAATGTTAGCGCGCCAACTACTCATCCAAAGAAACCAACCCGCTGCGAATTGCATATCTCGTCAACCCCGCAACGCTAGAAATGTGCAATTTTTCCATAATTTTTCGGCGATGGGCATCTACGGTTTTTACCGAGATATCCAGTTTAGCACCAATCTCTTTTGAATTTAATCCTTTAGCTAAAAGCTTTAAAACCTCAATTTCCCGGGAACTAAGGGGAGAGTTACTAACTTTGTCTCTTTTTTTCAAGTTTTGCTGATAGTCTTTCAAAATAACTGAATTTATTTCCCGGCTAACATATCTATCACCATTCGCAACATTATGTATAGCAACAATGAGTTCTTCCCCGGAACTCTCCTTTAGAAGATAGCCATAAGCGCCGGCACTTAACATATTACGGACGTCTGCAATATCATCGCTTACGGAAAGCGCGATGATTTTAATACCAGGGTTTGCTGCCAAAATCTCTTTTGACGCTTCAATACCATTTAACCCCGGCATTTTAATATCCATTATAATGACTTGAGGAGACAACTTTTTTGCAAGCGTTATTGCTTCCAGGCCATCTTTAGCCTCCCCGGCTACCTCCAAATCCGACTGTTGCTCTATCAGCAATCGAAGGCTATCAATGAGAATTTGATGGTTATCAACCAGCAATACTTTCGTTTTCATTGGTGGAAACCTGTTTTAGGTATTTTATGGGAACCTCGATTATAAACCGGCTACCTTTGCCCGGATGGGCATCAATTATCATTCCCCCACGATGATACTCCAAACGATTCTTAATATTAAACAAACCAAATCCGCTGTCGATTTCGTTATTTAAAATCACTTTTTTAGGATCGAAGCCAATTCCATCATCTTTTAATTCAACCCGGTATTTATCTTCAACTCTAAATAACCGGATCCAAACCTGTTTTGCCTGTGCATGTTTGATAACATTTAGCAACAATTCTCGCACAGCCTTATACAGAAAAACACCGATATTTTTTTCAAGAGACTTTTTTAAACCATCATCTTGAAAATCGATTTTAATCGAATGCTGTTTGCTAATACTGTTTGCTAATGACTCGATTGCAGCGGATGGGCCAATATCATAAAGTGCCGGCGGGCTTAGCTGGAAGGTTAGCGCACGGATGTCTTTTAAAAGACCGGTAATTGTTTTATTTAAATCTTCCAAAGCATATTGAACATCTTCCGGAAGAGTCTGATTTTTTAACCCGGAGAGTTTTATACTGGTAACTGTTAGCGTGGCGCCAATACGATCGTGCAATTCTTCTGCAATTTTACGCCGCTCTTCCGCTTCTGCAATGGAAAGATTCTCTGCCATCGCTTGCAGCTTATCTTGATGAGCCAGTAATTGCTCTTGCGTTTTTTGCAGCTCAGTACTTTCTAACCCGGAACCAATTTTTAATTCCATATTCTTTCGATCATCTGTTTGAAAACTGATTTGCCAATTAATGATATGTCTACTTCCGTGTTTTGATATTAAAATATCCTTGAAATGATTTATGATTTGCCTGGTATGCTGGCTATCTTTTTTAATTTTTAAATTATTAACAAACTCTTTCGACAAAAAAGGCAGTTCTGAAACCGATTTGCCAAGAACTTTTCGTGCCGGGTATCCTGTTAATCTTTCGCAACTTTTGCTGAACGAGCGTACCTGGTTTTCTGCATCGAAAACGATTAACAATGCGGCGCTGGATTGGAGAACAGCATTGGAGAAGCGTTGTTCTTTTCGAATTTGGATGTTTGCGAAAACGATACTAAACGCAAATGCCACGGCAATCAACACAACAGTTGCCACAGTAATTCCGATTGCCCAAATAAATTCCGTAGATAATTCCATTAACGTCTTACTCCAAAAAAGCGAGTATTTTTCTC
>CAXHHS010001021.1:0-2746 GCA_964015645.1 uncultured bacterium | reverse complement strand
TTCAGTAGCGTAAGCGGGGCAGGCATCCTGGCAGCGGCCGCACTCGGTGCACGTATACACATCAAGCAAATCTTTCCAATCAAGGTGCTCGATTTGGGAGGCGCCAAAATTTTCAATATCATCCGCCTCCAAATCCATATATGGCAACGTGCTGTTTTCCAGGTTGCGGAAGTAGACGTTAAATGCTGATGTTACCACGTGAAAGTGTTTTGAAACAGGTAAGTATGCCAGGAAAAACAACAAATCAATCATGTGAACCCACCAGGCAACTTTGTGCAGGGTTGCCAATGCCCCCGGGCTTAAGCCCATTCCGGCGAAAAGACTTCCGAAAATAGCGGCGGCAAAAGAGTATGCCTCCCCGGTTTCTTCCCCCGTGGCAACGAGGGTTCCGTTTAGAATAAAATCTGTCACCATCAGTAAACCAATCAGCGTGAGGATAAGCGCCGCATCCCAGGAAAGGGTGATGCGTTCCGGTTTAAGCACTGCCCGGCGAAAGGCTGCCACGAGAATCATGGCAATTACCAGGATTTCGAACACATCACGCAAAAAAATGTAAGGAGCGCCAAGAATATCATCCGGGCCAAACAACGGCAGGTGAAAGCCCGGAATATAAACTCTCACGATTAAATGAATAGTATTTAGCGAAACCGCGACAAACCCCCAAAAGATCAATGCGTGCATAATCCCGGCACCGAGGTGTTTGGGATCCAGGATTCTTTTTTGGCCGAGAAAATAAATCAGCACGCCTTTTATCCGCTCGCCAATACGATCGAACCGGTTTACCGGCTGCGCGGCAAACAGCACTTTGATACGGCGGTACATCAAAAAAGCGAATGTTCCTACAGCTGCAATTAAGATAAGTGTAAATAATAGTTTAGCCGTCATCGTCGCGGTGGGTGACATGGTTCCTCCGTATGATTGAAGATTGATCCCGAACCGTCGGGAGAAGATTGAAGATTTAGAAAACAAGCGGTGAGTATTTACCTTCAATCAACGGGAGAAGTTAGATGTTTGCGATATTTTAAACAATATTTTTTTTGGTTTACAATGCCTTCCCACGACTATAAATTTGATGCGTTTTAAGAAGAGCAAACAGAGATAAGCGGTTAAAAACTGAAATACGATGGATAAACAAACTCTCAAAACAGGCTTAAAATTAGTTTTTGTTATCTATATCTCGCTAACACTTTCCGGTTTTGCCTGCGAAAAAGATTGTGACGATCTCATCTACCACCAAAGCTGCGAAACCTGCCGGCAAGATACCTCCTGCGAGTTAAACCATGCTTCGCTTCATTCTTTTACCAAGGAGGTTTCAGCCAAGACATTCCATTTGGATGGCATCGATCATTCGTTTCAAACTGCATTTAGCATTCCATCAATTCAAGACAAACATAATCTATTTTGTTTGTTTTTCAATTCGGATAGTAAAATAGCATCAAATACTCCCGCTGTATTTACCCTTCATTGTACTTTCCTTATTTAGACCTTCCATAAATCTTTATCTTTAAGATTTTAGCTCCAGGAGATTTTGGCACTATGTTTTCCTACAGCCAGAATGAAGGAGGCATAATGTCATTCCGGTTTTTCCCGTTTTTGGAAAATACCGGAATGACAGTGCGCTCTCGTAAAATCAAAACCGAGGAAATCAAAAATGATTAAATACAATTCTATTTTTTGTATTTTTCTACTTTTATCATTTATACCCTTTTCATGCTCTCAATCAAATTCAGAAGGCAGCAAAGTAGAATCGAATTCCCATGCAGTAAAGAAATTGCATCACGATAGCAAGCATGAGGCAATTAGACTTATTCCGGAAATCATCAACGAAATCGGCATAAAAGTAGTACCAGTGGAAATGGTGCCGAATGCATCATTTGTATCTGCCAAAGGCCTGGTAATTCCACAGGTCGATAATTTCGCGCGTGTGGGAACGCTAATTCCCGGGAGAGTGGCAGCTATTCACAAGAACATTGGTGACCGGGTAAAAGCAGATCAATCGTTATTTGAAGTTTCCAGCCTGCAAATCTCGGAAATCGTAACCAATTTTATTGTAGCGCGCACCTACCTGGAAGTCGCAAAAGCCGATTTTGACCGAGCAGAGAGCCTCTACAAAGAAAACCTTAGTTCGGAACAAGAATTTTTAACGGTGAAATCCGAATTACAAATCGCCGAAGGCAATTTTAAAGCGATGGATAACCGGATTCACTCTATCGGTTTCACAGATCGTGAAATTGAGCAAATTTTAAGCGAAACCAGCCACTCTTTTAACACTCTGAAAATTAAAGCGCCGATCTCCGGCACCGTTACTAAAATGAATATCAGCCTGGGGCAATTTATTGCGGAGGAAGAAACCGCTTTTGAAATCAGTGACAACAGCGAACTTTGGGTAAAAATCTCCCTGAATGAGCAGGATTTTCGCTCCATTCGTGAGGGTAACAAAATTGAAGTACTTTCTCCGTACACTCAGGAGAGCCATGCCGGCAAGTTGATTCAAATTTCCAATGCCATTGATAATGTCACTCGCACTATCGAATTGATTGGCGAAGTGGTTTGTGACGATCTGATTGCCAACAGTTACGTTGATGTCAGCATCTTTCTCTCTGACGAAAACACGCTGGCAGTACCGGAAACGGCAATTCAGCTTGCCGGGGAAAATCACCTGGTGTTTGTGGAAGATGAAGCGAATTCCTTTTTGCCCCGCAGAGTGAAAACCGGCAATAAATTTCGAGATTACGTACAAATTCGG
>CAXHHS010001020.1:0-2754 GCA_964015645.1 uncultured bacterium | reverse complement strand
ATTGAATACCGGTATCTCCGGGGAACAGGGCAATCTTGTTATCTTTGCGATAAAAGAAATCATTATCTTCCCGTTGAAACGATGCTGCTAAATTATAGAAAAGTTTTGAAGAAGGTGAATGTTGAAAGCGCAAAAAGTGGGAATGCCGTATCGATTCGGTCGTGCCAAAATCATCAGGCGCATATCGGAAGAATTGATCGATTTCGGATACGGTTCTGGAAAATGGGCCTTCAATTTCTTCTAAAGAGCCAAACCCCTGGTAGCTAATGTTAATCTTTGGCGTGAGCGAAAACAGCAGTTTGGCTTGTAATGAGCCATAATCTGTGATATTCAACGGCCCTTGCTCGCGGTTTCCCGTCGCCAAAGAATCCGGTATTTCGATGACGCCCTGCCCGCTTCCGGTCGCAATGCTTTGCTGATTTGCCCATTGGCGATAGGCGGCAATTCTCCAGCCATCGATGGTGTTGAACCGGCGCTCGAAGCGTTCCACACTTTCTGTTTGACGCAGTCTGCCGGTCAGTACAAATCCCAATTTGTTTGGAATAATCGGTCCGGTTACACTCCATTCCAAACTGCGGTCGGCGGCGGGATCAAAATCACTGATACCGAGATAAACACCATCTTTATTGCTAAGCCATTCCCCGGAAAACGCTTTCACATTAAATCTAAAGCTGGAGGCCGGGCGTTTGGTAACGATATTTACAACCCCGGATTGCGCCTGACCGTATTCGGCGTTAAATGTACCGCTAATTACTTCCAATTCTTCGATCATGTTGTTATCAACTTCTACAATGCTGCCGCCATTTTCCCGAAAGGTATTCGTAACCGATACGCCATCGATAATATAGGCCACCTCCCTTGCCCTACCACCACGAAAGTGCAATTGCCCCCCGGTGTTAACAACGCCTGCCTGCAAACCGATGACCTCTTCAATTTCCGTAACCGGTAACGCTTCAATTGTTTCTGATGAAACGCTGGAGGAACTATGGGTGCGGTCGAGTTCGATTGCCGATCTATCGGCTTCCACAATTACAATTTCACCTTTTACCGATTCCGGCGTCAACGAAATATTTTGCGAAGTGGTTCGATCAATAAATACTCGCACTTTCTCGATGGTTACGGAGGCATAGCCGAGGTAATGAACGGAAAGGTTGTAAGATCCTGGCGGGACATTAAGGATGGAAAAATAGCCATCGGCATCGGTAGAAGATCCCAAACCGGAACCTTCCAAAACAACATCTGCGCCAACTAAAAGATCGCCAGATTGGCTGTCTTTAACAGTACCGACAATTTTACCAGTGGTTCCGGCAATTATATTTGATATAATAAGGAGTAGACAAAAGAATGAGATTTGCGCAAACTTCATCCATCAACCCTCTCTGTTGTCGTAAGATTAAGACCCAATTTTAATTCGAACCTCCGCCACCAAACATATAAAAAAAATACAATCCATGCAAATACGCGAAACATTTGTAAAACTATCTCGTTATTTTTTGGTTTCATTTTTTCGAATTAAATCTGATATCCTGGTTTTGCCTTTCGTAACAGCCTCGCTTTTCGTTCATATCTTGAAATTTACTTTTTCTGTCAATACAGTGATAAAAAACCGGAATTAACAATAAAGCATATATTAGGAGGAGTGAGCGATGAATGTATCGGAAAGGCCAAATTTTAATCTTAAAAAATTTATGATTACCGTTTGGATGTTGATTGTTTGCATGAGTTTAACCGGTGCTTATTTTTTGTACCTGGAATTCTATTCTTTAGGCGCAATACATTTATTAACTGTGCTTTATGTGGCGCCATTCTGCTTTAAGAAAATGATAGAACCGCTATCCAAAGGCACAATTCTGCTATTTCTATGGCTTGTAGGATTAAGTCTCGTGTCGTTAATCTTTCTTCTCCAAAATGAAATCACGATAAGTCGACCTGAAGTTAAAGTCCACCTCATCAATTTTATTATTTCGGTCATCGCCTTGGGAATCATGCTTCATCTCAAGAAGCAAGTACCACAAGCAAATTAGCGCATCAAATTTGTAATGCATTAAAAACTGTTCACTGTAAATCCACCATCAACTGCAATACATTGCCCGGTGATAAAAGATGCAGCAGGCATGGATAAAAAAGCTGTAATCCCGGCTACTTCCTGCGGTTTTCCGACTCTCCCCATCGGCGTGCGCTCCAAAACGGAATCCAGGTATGCTTTATCGGCCAAAACTTGTTCGGCTAAAGGTGTGCGGATGTACCAGGGCGCCACGCAATTTACGCGAATGCCGTCTTGCGCCCACTCTACAGCCAGGTTGCGGGTAAGCTGCACCATCGCTGCTTTTGTCATTCCATAAGGGGAACCGGAACGAATATGAGTTATTCCGGCAACAGATGAGATGTTAACAATACTGCTTTCGCCAGATTCTTTTAGTAAGGGATACGCCAGACGGCACATCGTAAATGCAGAAAAAATATTGGTTTGGAAAATAGAATTCACCTCGCTCTCCTCATACCCCACCGTTGCTTTGCGAATATTGGTGCCGACATTGTTGACCAGGATATGTAACTTTTCCCAACGATTTTTGGCAGCATTTACGGCGCTTTCACAACCCCCGGTTTTGCTTAAATCCGCCGCGATTCCATAGGCATCCCAGCCCTTCTCCCGCCATTTTTTTATGGTATCTTCGACATCTTGCGAATTCCTGGCCACAATCATTACCGATGCGCCTAATTGCAAAAATTCCTCGGCAATCGCCCGGCCAATGC
>CAXHHS010001019.1:0-2755 GCA_964015645.1 uncultured bacterium | reverse complement strand
ACACCAAGAAGCTCGTCGGCAGCGTCAGATGTGTATAAGAGACAGGTTTTAAGAACACAAATAAAGGAACACAGCACTATGGAACTTCAAAGACAACGAATTATACCGCTGGATATTGAAGATGAAATGAAGAATTCTTACCTCGATTATTCGATGTCGGTTATTGTAGCCCGCGCGTTGCCGGATGTGCGGGATGGCTTAAAACCGGTGCATCGCCGGGTGTTATTCGGAATGCAGGAGTTGAGTCTCTATTTTAATCGCCCCTATAAAAAGAGTGCCCGTATTGTGGGGGAAGTGTTAGGTAAATACCACCCGCATGGCGATGGCGCTGTTTATGATTCGATGGTAAGAATGGTGCAGGATTTTTCACTTCGATACCCGCTGGTTGACGGGCAGGGAAATTTTGGCTCCGTTGATGGCGACTCCGCAGCGGCAATGCGTTATACGGAAGTGCGCCTGGCGCGAATATCTAACGAAATCCTTCGCGATCTCGATAAAAATACCGTTGAGTTCCGCGCAAATTTTGATGAATCACTACAAGAGCCGGAAATTATGCCATCGGTACTGCCGACCCTGCTTTGTAATGGGGCATCCGGTATTGCAGTAGGGATGGCAACGAATATTCCGCCACATAATTTAGTGGAAGTGGTCGATGCGCTTATCGCCCAAATCAACCGCCCGGACATTAAAATTGAAACGCTGATGCAATACATCAAAGGGCCGGACTTTCCCACCGCCGGTATTATTTTTGGCAGCGAAGGTATTAAAGAAGCCTACTTGACCGGGCGGGGAAAAGTCATTGTTAGAGCGCGTGCTACTATTGAGCATACTCGCAGCAATAAAGACCGCATTATCATTACGGAATTACCCTACCAGGTGAACAAAGCCAACCTCATCGAAAAAATTGCCGATTTGGTACGTAGCAAAAAAATTACCGGGATTTCCGATATTAATGACGAATCTGACCGCGATGGAATGCGAATGGTGATTGAGTTAAAACGAGATTGCATACCGAATGTAGTTTTAAACCAGCTATTTAAACACACGCAAATGCAAAACACATTCGGCATTATCAATTTAGCGTTGGTTAAAGGCCAGCCGCGGGTAATGAATCTCAAAGAAATGTTACATCATTTCATCGAACACCGCGTGGAAGTGATTGTGCGGCGCACCAAATTCGATTTAGACAAAGCTGAAAAACGCGCCCATATTTTAGAAGGCTTAAAAATTGCGTTGGATAACATCGATGAGATCATCGCTTTAATCAAAAAAGCCCGCAACCCGAACACTGCTAAAACCGGTTTGATGAAATCCTTCAAACTGTCGGAAGTTCAAGCGCAGGCAATTTTGGATATGCGCTTGCAGCGGTTAACCGGTCTGGAACGCAAAAAAATTGAAGATGAATATCGCGAAGTTTTAAAAACTATCGAACGCTTAAAGGCCATTTTAGCCAGCGAAGCGCTGCAAAAACAATTGATCAAAGACGAGTTAAAAGAAATTAAAGAGCGCTACGGGGATAAGCGCCGTACGGAGATTATCCATGACTATAAAGAGTTTTCCATAGAGGATATGATTGCGGAAGAGGATATGGTCATCACGATCACGAAAGATGGGTATATCAAGCGATTCCCGGTAAGCGGTTATCGCCGTCAAAATCGCAACACCCGTGGCAGCACCGGGGCGGTAGCCAAAGGCGAAGATTTTGTCGAACATCTCTTCATCGCTTCGACCCATAATTACATCATGTTCTTTACCGATAAAGGAAAATGCTACTGGTTAAAAGTGCATGAAGTTCCCCAGGTTGGCAAAGCCGGCAAAGGCCGCGCGATTGTAAATATGATTGCCGTTGCAAAAGATGAAAATATCTCAGCCTTTATTAATGTGAAAGAATTTTCCGATAAGCAATTTTTAACCATGGCAACGAGCAAAGGGTTGGTTAAAAAAACCAATCTCAAGGCTTTTAGCAACCCGCGCAGGGATGGCATTATCGCAATTAACCTGAATGAAGGCGACGAGCTAATCGAAGTCAAACTAACCGATGGCACGAATGATATCTTTTTGGCAACTTCCCTGGGAATGGCCATCCGTTTTAGTGAAACGGAAGTGCGGGAAATGGGTCGGGCAACCGCTGGCGTCCGCGGCATCAACCTCGGTAAAGGCGATCAAGTGATTGGAATGGTTGTCGTAAAACGTGAAGGATCCTTGCTGTCAGTATCGGAATTGGCTTTTGGCAAACGCACCGATATTCGCGAATATCGCCTAACCCACCGCGGCGGCAAAGGTATCAAAACCTTCAAAGTTAGCAGCAAAACCGGTAAACTGGTTTCCATCAAAGAAATTGTAGATGACGACGATTTAATGCTGATAACCGACCAGGCGATTATTTTGCGAATTCACGTTGGAAACATTCGCTCTACCGGGCGCGACACAATGGGCGTACGGTTAATGAAACTCGATAGCGGAGCCCAGGTTACCGACGTTGCCAGGGTTGTAAAAGACAACGATAAAGACCTGGATGCTGAAGAATAATTTTTTACCTTGAAAATTTTTCAGAAGGTAGGATAAAAGTTCTTAATTGTGTATCTTGATTCTTTTTCTATTATCATTTACTTAACAGGATGGGGAAATGAAAAAAATATCCGACTCGACCATCCGAAGATTGTCGAAATATTACAGTTCGTTAGAACAATTAATTGAGACTGAAACTGAGACGGTGTCTTCGGAGCAGCTTGCGGAGATGGATGGGATAACTTCT
>CAXHHS010001018.1:0-2760 GCA_964015645.1 uncultured bacterium | reverse complement strand
ATCCCCCCTACTCACTAAAATATATCTAATAAAGTAAAGGATATGTCAAAGATCAGCGAACTCACATTAGCCTTGTTTAATTTAAGGCGTCGTTGAATGTAGTAAAGCAACACTCATTTCACAACAAAAAAAAATATTTTACAAAAACCAGATTCAACCACTTTTCTCTACTCTCTAAATACGTTAGTAAATTTAAGACATTTTTAGGTGCGTGACAATTATCATTATAAAAATAAGGCATGGATATTATGTTGGCTATCTAGCTAAGAACACTCATCACCAAAGGCTTTCTGGTTTATAATGCCAGGGAGAATTTTTAACAACTTATCGTTAAGTAGAATATGATTTATAAATCCAAATACAATAATGTCGCTTGATTAAAGTTAGGGAATAAATTATATTAATCAAGATCAAAAACTTACTTAAAGAGGTAACTATTATTATGTTAGGATTTTCCATGAGAAATAATTTCACCAGCCGAGTTCAGAAGGTAATCCGCTTTTCCAAAGAAGAGGCTATGCGATTAGGGCATGATTATATCGGAACGGAACATCTGTTACTCGGCATTTTAAAGGAAGGTGAAGGGATTGCAGTAAAAATACTTAAGAATCTAAATATGGATATGGAAAAATTAAAGCAGCGTTTAGAGGAAGCTTCCGGACCGGCAGGCGGTATGATGACGCTCGGAAATCTCCCTCTTTCTAAGCGTGCAGAGAAGGTTTTAAAGATTACATATTTAGAGGCGAAAAACTTCAAATCAGACATTATTGGCACGGAACATTTATTACTTTCTCTTCTAAAAGAAAAAGAGGGATTAGCTGCTCAGGTTTTGATGAGCTTTAATGTAGATTATAATATAGTTTATAACGAGTTGAAAAACATACTAGAGGGTAAACCGTCAATGTCTTATTCTTCTCAACCATCGCAAAAAGTTAAAACTCCCGCCTTAGACCATTTTGGCCGCGACCTTACGCAATTAGCCTTACAAGGCAAATTAGATCCGATTATCGGGCGAGATCAAATTATTGAACGTGTGGCGCAAATTTTAAGCCGGCGTAAAAAGAACAACCCGGTTTTAATTGGTGAACCGGGAGTTGGAAAAACGGCAATTGCCGAGGGGCTTGCGCTCCGCATTATCAGTAAAAAAGTTCCCAGGGTGCTTCATAACAAACGAATTGTCGCGCTTGACATGGGAAGCATTGTCGCTGGTACCAAATATCGCGGCCAGTTTGAAGAACGGATGAAAGCAATTATGAGCGAATTGGAAAAAGCGGACAACATCGTTCTTTTTATCGATGAATTACATACAATTGTTGGCGCAGGCGGTGCTTCCGGCTCATTGGACGCTTCGAACATGTTTAAACCCGCTTTAGCCCGAGGAGAATTACAATGTATCGGCGCGACAACATTAGATGAATATAGAATGTACATCGAAAAAGATGGCGCTTTGGAACGGCGATTCCAAAAAGTTATGATTGAACCTACCACGCCGGAAGAAACCCTGGAAATACTGCGATTTATTAAAGGTAAGTACGAAGAACACCACCGGGTTCGGTACACGGATGAATCCTTATTGGCAACAGTGCGCTTATGCGAACGTTACGTCTCGGATAAATATTTCCCGGATAAAGCAATCGATGTACTGGATGAAACCGGTTCCAGGGTTCATATTTCCAGCATTATTGTTCCGAAAGAAATTTTAGAATTGGAGCAAAGAATTGAAAAGATTCGCCAGGAAAAAGAACAATATGCCAAACAGCAGGATTTTGAGAGAGCGGCAAAACTTCGTGATGTTGAACGCCGGCTTCAGGAAGAGCTGGTTTTTGAGCGCAACAAATGGGAAAGAGAAGAAGAAAGCCATATCGCAAATGTTCAGGAAGAAGATATAGCAGAAGTGGTTGCAATGATGACCGGTATTCCGGTGCAAAGGGTTGCGCAAAATGAATCGGAAAAACTTTTGCACATGGAAGATAATTTAAAAGGGAAAGTAATTGGCCAGGATGAAGCGCTCCAAACCATTACAAAAGCGATCCGTCGCACCCGCGCAGGCTTAAAAGACCCGAATCGCCCAATCGGTTCCTTTATGTTTTTAGGGCCTACCGGCGTCGGGAAAACCTACCTCGCCAAAATGCTCTCCGAATATTTATTTGAACGCAAAGATTCATTGATTCGCATTGATATGTCCGAATATATGGAAAAATTTTCTGTCTCCCGGCTTGTTGGCTCTCCACCGGGATATGTTGGTTATGAAGAAGGCGGCCAGTTAACCGAGAAAGTGCGCCGCCATCCGTACTCTGTAGTCTTGTTTGATGAAATCGAGAAAGCGCATCCCGATGTATTCAATATTTTGCTTCAAGTATTGGATGAAGGCCAATTAACCGATAGCTTAGGCAGAAAAGTTGACTTCCGAAATACAATCTTAATTCTGACCAGCAACGCCGGTACTCGAGAAGTAAAGAAAAATGTCTCGATTGGTTTCTCTCAAGGTAAAACCGATGAAGAACATGAGGTGATGCGCGAAAAAATCGACACCGAATTGAAGCGCCTATTTAATCCAGAGTTCATAAATCGTCTCGATGAGTTAATTTTCTTTCGCAAATTGCAGCAAAAAGAAGTTGTTAAAATTGTGGAATTACTGGTCGACGAAATGGCGAGCAGACTCCTGGAACACAATATCACGCTTGAATTAACTGACGGTACGAAGGACTTTATCGTAACAAATGGTTTTGATCCTATTTTCGGTGCTCGCCCTCTAAAAAG
>CAXHHS010001017.1:0-2760 GCA_964015645.1 uncultured bacterium | reverse complement strand
ATTCTGTCACCAGGGCTGCTGCCATCGGGGCCGGAGAAACCGGTGCATGCAATTCGCTGTCCATAATTTTGGCATCCAACACCAATCGGTAAATGCGGCTGGCTTTTTCGTGAAAACGGTCGTAGGATAGTTCATCGCGCACATAAAGTAAAATCAGCACACAGCAAACCATACCAATCGCCAAACCCACAACATTGATGAGAGTATAGCCTTTGTATTTCAACAAATTGCGAAAAGTAATTTTAAGGTAGTTTTTAAACATAGCGGTCCCCTTCGAGTTTTGCAAGATAGCTAATCGCATACGGCATAAGAAAAAATAAGATTCAGGGGAAATAAATGATAAACCGCTTACTACTCATATATTTTTCGTTTAATTCCTTCCCACAAATCAACCGTTGGGCCATGGTCGCTTTTTAGGCGGCCATCTCTATCCTCTCTCGGATTGCTAAAAAAGGCAATGTTCATACGATAATCTGTTGAAAATCCCTTTTTATCGTGCGTTCTTTGAATTAGTGGAAGAAAAGTGCCGGTATTAATATACATTCTTACCTTGTTATTTTGATCGCTCGAAAAATATACCCTTTTTGCCTGGTGAGTATGTCCGTAAACTACATATTGAATATCTTCCATATCCTTAGCCTGCTGGTGATCTTTCCATTCCGACAATGCGCCATCAGTATGCTTGTCAGCACTGTTGCCATCGATATTGAAGAGTTTAAGAATAATGAGTACCATTTTTAAGTGCTCTTGGAATTCATCCGGTTTGGTTTTAGAAATCGCCCAACAAAGCTTAGCGAGCGAATCCGTAATATCACCATGAAAAAGGATATCTAGTGTCATTTTATCCCACAGTTTGGCAACCTTGGAGTTCAATGTTGATTTCAGCGCATCCAGTATGCTTTGGCGAAGTGCTTCATTATATTTTTTGTATTCTCTTTGTTGGGATTCTTTGTGGGTAAACCACTCAATCCAATGAAATACATCGGTTATCGGTCTCAGGTTATTGACATTTTTTAAATTGTTCCAAAACTTATAATCCGGATTTTTTTTGAGATTAGAACCTTTTTTAAGGCCGAGTTGCTTTTTGAGGTTATAAATTAATCCGGACATCAATTCGGCGGTAAGCACTTCTCCGATGGCCATCACTTTATAAGCATCGTAATCAAAGCGCTGTAGCTGAGACTGGTTCTTCAATACTTTGTTTGAAAATTCCCAACCGTGGGTATTTTCGTCCCATTCCTGACCATGTCGGGCGAGGACACCGTATTCAGGGGCAAGCAATTTATTCTTAAATTGAATATCAATCCCTTCAAAATTAGCCCTTAATTTTTTCTGAAGAGATTCAAAATTATAAAAATATCGATCGTGATTTCCGACGACATAAGTAATCCGGGTTTCAATCTGTTCTTCTTCTTGAAGCCGTCGAACCATATCGGTTAGAGCACGACTGCTTTTCGTTTCTAATATACCGTCGAGTACAGCTGACATTTGTTGCTCAACGACATTGGTCTTGTTGCTCATCGCGATTTTCTTATCTATTTTGCCGTTCCACGGGCGATCTTCGGGGTCCGTCTTTCGCAGCCACCAATCGGTGCGCTGCATATCATAAATATCACCCAGGAATACAAAATGAATCTCTTCAGCCTTTTTTCTTTGTGCGTTTTCTTTAATCTTGCTTTCAATTATATTTTCGAAAGCTGTTGGGTGCACGTTAAAGGCGGTCGACTCATCAGTTAGATGAACATCACTAAATATTACCAGCATTACATATCCCCCTATAATTGTTGATAAATAAAATTAATCAAGAACGATTTGCAGCCCCCGCTCTATTTTTAAGTAGAGGCGACAAAGCGCTTTTTTCTCTCAAACTTTTTAATTATGTTGCAAATATTCAAGCGCAACCTCCCTTGCCGGGGAACGTTGAATTATAGAATCAATTAGAGCTAATGTAAATTTGGTTTGATGTAGTGATAACTTTGTTTGCGATGAGGTTAATTTGAGAAAGCTGTCTATTCTGCTAATCATCCTACCGATAATATTGCTATCCGCGCAGGTTGAGATAAAAGCCCAGGCGGAAATTCCGAATTGGAAAATTTCCGGCGCCATAGCTGCATTAGAGAGCCAGAATCCCCTTATTCGCAAAATTGCCCTGGATACATTGGGGAATTTTACCGATCAAGATTTAATCCCGGTCTTCATCCGAATGCTTCGCGATGAAAATTCGGCAGTACGGATAGCAGCAGCCAGGGCATTAGGAAGGCAAGCGGAGATTGCCCCGGCAGCAATTCCGGCATTGGGAGATGCTTTGGATGATCCCAAACCGCAAGTTCGCGCTGCGGCGGCAACTGCCCTGGGCTTTTTTGAAATGCAGGCAGTATCCGAAGCCGCCCGGCTGGGAGCTGTTTTGGCGGATTCAAACCCGGAGGTTCGCGCGAATGCGGCATTAGCGCTGGGAAATTTAGGCGACGCTGCCGCACCGGAAATCGCTAATATTGCCACGCTGTTAAAAGACGAAAACCGTTTGGTACGCTTATGCGCTGTCGAAGCGCTGGCCAACCTCGGTGAAATTGCCACGCCGGAAGCCTCAAAATTACTTCCTTTATTTAATGATCCCGATCCGGATATTTCTACCGCTGCCGCCTGGGTAATTTGCCAAATGGGCGAGGAAGCCGCCGTTGTTGCTCCTCAATTGATTTCGCTATTGGAAAACCCCAATCAAACTGCTCGCAACAATGCTTTAAATGCGCTTAACTGTCTGGG
>CAXHHS010001016.1:0-2761 GCA_964015645.1 uncultured bacterium | reverse complement strand
ATTAATGTTATGAGATTTTTCGCTTTCGATTACCAAAATACCCTCAGCGTTCAAGTTCTCCGGTTTGAGTGTCAATGAAATCATTTCATTAAATTGATTCCACTTGAACGGGGGATCGGCAAAAACCAGGTCGAATGAAGCAGTATTTTGTTTTAAAAATCGAATGACATCCCGTTTAACGATACTGTAAGGCTCAACGACTTTGATGGCAGTTAAATTTTTCCTTAAAATGGTAAGGGAATTTTGCGATATATCGACAAAGGTAACGGCTTGCGCACCACGGCTAATTGCCTCAATTCCCAGGCTACCGGAGCCGCTAAACAAATCCAGCACCCTGGCATTACTGGTAAATTCGCCAAGTATTTCAAAAATATATTCTTTTATCTTATTCGTTGTCGGGCGAATGGAGCGGTCTTTAGAAGATTGCAATTGCCGCCCTTTATACTTGCCGGTAATAATTCGCATTATTACCTTGGCCCATAAACAATCATCTCGATATGCGCATTTATATCGCTATTAACGATAGTAGCGGATTGGGGAGGGTACATCGATATTTTTGTAAAATTAATTGCCGGGTATTGATCCGAAAGTTCATTTAAATATTGAATAACAGAAGTTTTACTACCGGACACCCGGGTGTATAAATACGTTTTCCTTAAACTACCTTCGGTTGATTGATTGCCGGCTTTAAAATAGATTGTTCTGAGCTGATGCTTTTGGGCGGTAGAGCGCACGGCGGATTGTGCTTGCTGAACGCTAATAATATTACCGAATTGGCCGGATCTGCCACCCTGACCCGATGCATCGTTGGTCAGGATTGAAAAGTCCGCCAAAAGCTTTTTTTCACCGCCAACGAATTTGTCTTCAATGCTTTCGACGGTTAAATTAAGCCGCGGGTTACTGTTTTTCATTACTTTACGGTATTCCGCAATAGCATCCCTGGAATCTCCTAAAACACTTAAATAAATATAGCCGGATGTAAAAACCGCCAGCGAATAACCGGTGCCGGGTGTCGAGGTATTTAAAATATTATCCGCATAGTTTAAATGTAAATCGTTTTGTGCTTGATTGTTACTATACCTTGACTGTAAAGAGGCGGGAATGACATTTTGCGGTTGTTGCGTGTTAGAAGGCTGCCCATTTGCAGTAAGGTCGGTTTGTTCGAGATTGGGATTGGCGGTGATAAACTCAGGTGTATCATCCTGCTGAGTCGAAAAATATAAATAAGCAAGCAACGCGATAATGGTTAACAAAACAACGCCGCCTAGGATAAACAACCTGGATTTGGATGGCCCGGAATCGAAGCTCGACGGCGGGCCGCTGCTGTATTCACTTTTATACTCTTCGCCCCCGGAAAAGGGATTGGGTTGTTCCGCTGTATCATCTACCTGTTCAAAATAAGAGGGTTGTAGGTCTTGCGTCTCTGTCATTGTTTCGGTGGTTTCTTGATTTTCCTCTTCGGTTGGAAAAAAGGAAAAATCGTCTATCACGCCCCCGGAATTAGAAGGATCGGGAGGTGTTTGCTGCGGTTTTGATGACGATTGCTGATCATCCGGTATATCAAGCAAATTTATTTTAACCATTGGGCTGCCTTACTATTAAAATCGACTTCAAAAAATATTAGATATTGGTTCTACGTAACGATAAGCTCCGGAAGAATTAAAACTATTATCTTCGACAATGATCTGCCATTCTGTAGTATCGGTCGGATTTAAAATTTTTAAATCCAGGCTAGATTGATTTTGTAAATTATCGAGCCAGGGCGCTTTAAAATAGCTGCCAAAAAGAAAAACTTGTGAAATTGAAAACTGTGGCGCATTGGCAGGCCCAAGCCGCTGAATATCTTCTATCGCATTGGAAAACGAGGTAATGATTTCGCTCTCTTCCAACTGATCTAAACTTTGCAAGGATTTTGAATACGGTTTGAAAGTAAAATTCAAAAAATTGTTTTCATCGGAAATTACCATTTCAAACCCGCGTTCGGTAAAATTGATCAGCAAGGTTTCGCCGATCATGTTCGGAAAAAATCGCCGGTATAGCTCGTCAATCGAAAAGCAATTCAAATTCACATTGGTAACCGACATCCCGGCTTCTTTACCAATGTTTTGGATAAAGTCGAATAGCGATTTTCGCATCGAAACCGTAAGCACTTCTTTCAGCGAATTATACTCGCGAAAATAATCCGGTTGATAAACAAAATAATCTTCCAATGGAGATGTTAGCGAATAACTCAGCTCATTTTTAACAAGTTGCGGATAATACGATTCGGGTATATGTTGATCGATTTGTATTTTTTTGATAATACCGAATTTAGCGGATAACAAGAATCGCATGTTTCCAAATGTTAGCGCATTTTCCGCTGCAAAGGAAGTTAAATGCGTCGCGATTTGAAGCGCTGTCGTCGATTTTTGGATATTTTCGTAATTAATGATAAAGGGTAGCGGACTTTGGGCTACCCTTTTGATTGTTATACTTTGGCCGCTGTTTACTTCTGCATTTAGCCAGCAAATGTTATTTTCTTGAAAACTGATGCTGTTAACAATCTCTCCCATATACCATTTCCCAATCCTGGTTTTTTGTGATAGATAAGTTTAGGAAATCTTTTTAAGCTTAACTTAAAAGAAGCTAACGAATCCCCAATAGGTATATTTTATCAATGCAGTACCTAAGATTTCCTAAACTTTAGTAGATGATCGACCGAAATTACTCGCTCTCCCTGTCTCTTATACACATCTCCGAGCCCACGAGACTCCATTGCATC
>CAXHHS010001015.1:0-2770 GCA_964015645.1 uncultured bacterium | reverse complement strand
CGTTGGTCTCGGGCATTTCTAAAAAAGAAGCAATCCCTTGCGAATCCAGTTCCCCATTCACCGCAAAAAGAACTTTCCATTCCTCAATGCGTAATCGTGCGTCGTAAACAATCTCCTTTAGCTGATCTGATTTTACAAAAACTCGACTCACCTTTCTGCTCCTATTTTATTATTTTAATGGGTCATTCAATATTTTCAAGTAGTGGTACCGAATTTTGCCGGTAAAAAGAAGACCAAAAAGCCCAACTTAGTATTTTACAAAAAACAACATGCATAAAAATGAGTTTAATACATTTCGTTTCAATTGAATACAATCGAAACATTTACTGAAAGCTTTATGCAATAGTTAATTTTATTTAAATACTAAATTTTAATGAATTTAGTATCTTGCAATTTTGATGTCAAGCGAAATTCATTCCATATTTATTTTGTTTTGTAGATCACGGATTTTAAATTGAGTTTTTTTCCTCTTTATTCGGAATTATTTAAAGTATTTTGAAGAAAACATTGTGATAAAATCGAATTTTCTTTAACTTTTGAATTTAAATTTACGATGATGAATGAAGCGCTAAATCAATGAAATTAAACAGTTTCTTGTAGTCAAAAGGAGTATTTTCCATGGATGAAATCCACCAGCTAATAAGCCAGAGAAGGCAAAAGTTAGAAAATTTAAAAAATTTAAATGTTAATCCCTACCCTTATACTTTTGATAAAACACATTCCTCGAATCAAATCAAAGAAAATTTTGCGGAATATGAAGAAAAAGACGTAAGCGTTGCCGGGAGAGTAATGGCCAATCGCCTGATGGGAAAAGCGGCCTTTTGCGATATCCAGGATATGGAAGGGCGGCTCCAGGTTTTTATTCGTAAAAACACCATTGGCGAGGAGGCTTTTGAGGTTTACAAACTACTTGATATCGGCGATATAATTGGGGTGAAAGGTAAGGTATTTAAAACCCGCACCGGCGAGATTTCGGTTTTAGCGGAAGAATTAACCCTTTTAAACAAATCGATACGTCCATTGCCCATCGCGAAGGAAAAGGAAGAAGACGGCCAGCGGGTAGTTTATGATGCATTTACCGACAAAGAGCAGCGCTATCGCCAGCGTTATGTGGACCTGGTAGTTAACCCGGAAGTAATGGAAGTGTTTATTAAACGCTCCAAAATTATCGCTGCCATGCGCGAGTATTTGAATGAACGCGGCTACCTGGAAGTGGAGACGCCCATCCTGCAACCGATTTATGGCGGCGCATCTGCCCGGCCATTTGTAACGCACCATAACGCGCTGGATATGAAGCTGTATTTACGAATTGCAAATGAGCTGTATTTGAAACGACTAATCGCCGGTGGTTTTGAGGGCGTTTATGAATTTGCCAAAGATTTTCGCAATGAAGGAATGGATCGGCATCATAATCCGGAATTTACCCAGATGGAACTATACGTGGCCTACAAAGATTATCATTGGATGATGGAACTGGTTGAAGATATGATTAGCCAAATTGCTCAAAAAGCATTAGGTACAATGAAAATAACCTTTCAAGGAGAAGAAATCGATTTAACACCGCCCTGGAATCGCCTGGCAATTTTTGAAGGTATCGAAAAATATACCGGTAAAAATTTGTACGGCGCGGATGAAGCAACATTGAAAAAAGCCGCCAAAGAGCTGAACATTACGGTAGAAGAAAGTTGGGGCGGCGGAAAAATTATCGATGAAATTTTTGGCGAATATGTGGAAAATCAGCTGGTGCAGCCAACGTTTATTATCGATCACCCGGTTGAGCTTTCCCCATTGGCCAAAAAACATCGTGAAAAAGCGGGGCTTGTCGAGCGGTTTGAACCGGTGGTTGCCAGAAAAGAAATCGGAAATGCCTTTAGCGAGCTAAACGACCCCGCGGATCAGCGCGAACGGTTCGAAGCGCAAATGGGCCTGCGCGATAAAGGCGACGACGAAGCCCAGGTGATGGATGAAGATTACATCCGCGCCCTGGAATACGGTATGCCGCCAACTGCTGGCCTGGGCATCGGCATCGACCGCCTGGTAATGCTGCTGACGGATTCATATTCTATTCGCGATGTGCTTCTATTTCCCCACATGCGACCGGAGGGATCGTCGTAAATGTAGCGTGTCGCAAGTTGAATGTGGCATGTGAAAGCTCGTAAACGCACCGCACCATGCGCTTTACAAAAATATAAAACAATTCAACGAACTAAAAACCTGTTACCCTGAACTGGAAAACCAATTTAATGAAATATGAAAACTTTATCGCACTTCGATATTTCCGGGCCAAGCGCCGCACCGGGTTTATTTCAATTATAACCTACATCTCCGTTCTTGGCGTGATGATCGGCGTAGCCGCCTTAGATATTGTTTTATCTGCATTTAACGGTTTTGAAGGAGAGGTTAGAACGCGCCTGTTAAGCGCGGATGCCCATATTCACCTCCGTAAATTTTACACCCACGAGATCGAGAACTTCGAAGCCCTCGCGGATACCATTCGCGAAATACCGGGCGTTATTGGCGCTTCTCCATTGATCAGCAAAGAAAGCGTTTTGTACTCCAAAGGAAATAATCAACCGGTGGCAGTGCGTGCGTTAGACCCGGAAACCGCCGCCCAGGTTAGCGATGTGCCAACCAGCATCGTCTCAGGTGAATTCGATTTAGGTACGCAAGTTTATGAAGGCAAGCAGTTTCCCGGGATTATTTTAGCGCGTTACCTGGCAGAAAGCCTATTCATTTTTAAAGAAGGCGAAATTGTAACACTGTGGTCGTT
>CAXHHS010001014.1:0-2780 GCA_964015645.1 uncultured bacterium | reverse complement strand
TATCATCTCTCAGTTGAACCAACCACACTCTGCCGCCGGAATCCGGCCAGGCGCGGGCAGCTAATAAAGGAAAAATTTCCCCATTGTCGCCAATGTCAAATAAAGGCTCGAATATATTCCCTCTAACTAATTCCGTAAGCTCGCTGCCGGAATTCGCGATTGCGGCATAATCCGAGCTATCAATTTCCTCGATAAAAGAAAGCGCTTCAAAATAATTCGGAAATTTTACAGGGTCTATTCGTTGGGATTTTATCCAGTTAAAGTCGCTTTCTTTAAAAAATTCTAACTTGCTAACCGGTAAACCGTTGTTGTTTTTTTCCACCAGGCTTACCAGCCAACCGTCTTTGTCAGCATATTGATTTGTTGTAATTGCAGTAATGTTGCCTTCAAACGGGGGAGATTGCCCCCAAAATTGCAGCGTACTATCACGATATTCATAAACCAGGAAATCGTTTCTGCGGCTATCAACGACAGCAATTTTCTTCTCCTGCAAGAGAAACAACCGATTTCCCAACGCCTGTGGCGAAGACCAGAGGGAGCCTTTTGTATCTTTGCGGGCAAGGTGTAAATAGCCCCTTTCATCAAGAAAAACAATGTGGTTCGAATTTGGTAACTGCCGTAGGCTGCGAAACGGTTTAATACTATCGGATGGCGGACGGAAAACATCCTGGCCGGAGGGACAGTTCCAGGAAGTTGGCAGCATAAAATTTTCTGCCAATTTTAAGGAATCTAATGATTTGAATTGTCCATTTTCCAGCTTGAGAACGAGCGATTTATCTAGGCTCGAGGTTATCGTAAATATTTCCGGCAATTCATTTCCGGTTATATTATGAAAGGCCATCATTCCATTGGGGTAAGGCGATGTAATTTGACGAAGTATATGTTGAGCAAAGGGATAGGGATAGAGGATTTTCTTCGAATTTCCACCGTTAAAATTTTGAAAAGAGACCAGCGAATCCGGGAAAAGAATCATTAGCCGGGCGGAATCGCTATTTGGTGAATACCAGGCGATATCTAAAATCTCTCCTTTTAATTGGGATTCAAGTAACGTTCCGCTAACAGGCTCGATGTTTTCGGTAATAAATTGATGCGTTGATTTGACAGTGAGCAGTTGGAGCGGAAGTTTGTAAAATTCGCCATCATATTCGAAGGTGAGGTCTTTTAAAGAATCGCGTTCGGTGAGATAGAGATAGACGCCTAAAGCGGATTTAAATTCGTTTTGATACGCTTCATATTTACCCGGGGCGCCTGCTTTCTCTGAGGTTAAGAGTTGTATGGCCGCGGCTAAAAGTCGTTTTTCTGCCGCTTCTAACGGTGGCGGGTTGTTGATAAGGGATGGGCGAGATTGGCTACAGCGAAATCCGAAAACTCCCAAAGCAATTAAGGTGAATAAAAACAACAGGCTGGAGAAAAAATTTTTATCCATGTTTAGCTGGTTTAGCCAATCAGTATTTACGTTCGATTTGTTGAATGTAAATTTTCTTTGGTTAAAAACCAACAATCTTTTTTGGAAAAATATGGCAAGTGGATATTAGCGCTGGCGGTCTCCGTATCGCTTGTTCAAATCCGTTTTCTCTAAATTCGCGTTTTGTAAATTTGCGCCGTTCAAGTCCGCAGGTTCAAATAACAGGTTGCCAAAATTGGCGCCGTTAAGGTTTGCGTCTTCAAGATTTGCCCAACGTAAATCCGCTTCGCAGAGGTTGGCGCCGCTTAAATTGGTTCCTTTTAAATTTGCCCGGATGAGTTCCACTCCCCACAAATTGGCACCGCTTAAATTGGCACCGCTTAGATTGGCAGAACCGAGCAGCATCATACTCAGGTTGGCATTTTGTAAACCGGCACCTTGTAAATCCGGTTCAATATCCGGGTTTTCATGGCGCCATTGATTCCATATTTTTACGCCTCGTTTCAACACTTCCAGGTGGTCATCTTTAAATTCAATTTTTTCAATGGCTTCTTTGTCATCATTGCCAGTTTCTATTTCCTCATCGGGGTCTGAAACAAACTCAACTTCATTTGCCTGCGGAGAAATGTTTTCATTTGGAGCAGTATCTTCAACCGGTATAATATTGTTTGAGCCGGCATCCGGTTCAACGTCTTTTGTTCTCGGAGAAATGCTTTCTCCCGGAGGAAAACTCTCGGCTACGCTAACACTATTCGGATCAACTTCTACCTCGATTGCAGTTTCTTTTAGAGAAATGCTCTCTTCCGGAGCGGCATCTTTTTCGGGAATAAAATTATCCGAATCAGCTTCAATTTTAACCTCATTTTCTTCCGGGGGAGCCGTATCGGTTAGGGGGGCGCTGGCAGCAGGGGAAAGCGTTGCTAAATCAAGCTCTATAGCATCTTCATTTTTTACCGAAGCGTTGCTATCAGGCATGATAAAATTATCTTCGGTAGTTTCGCTGTCAAACGTAAACTCGTCATCAGTCGGTTGATGCAGTTCTAATAAAGAATCCACTTTTTGCTTTAAATCCTCATCCGCTTTAGACTCAAATACATCAAGAAAATCATCGAACGGATCCGTCGATTGGGAGGCATCTTCCTCGGAGTTAAGCTGCAATTGGGGCGGCTCATTTTCATCCTGTGCCTGTTCTTCCGGTTGATCGAATAAGTTGATGCCAGGAATATCCAAATTCACATCTGGTGAATGTTCGGTGTCCAAATTTACATCGGAAAGCTCTAATTCGGGAAAATCCGTTAGAGTTTGGTCATTTTCGATTGTTTGATGGACTTCTTGTACAAAAGGATCTTGAGCCATTTCAATAGAGGAATAATTC
>CAXHHS010001013.1:0-2783 GCA_964015645.1 uncultured bacterium | reverse complement strand
CACCAAGAAGCTCGTCGGCAGCGTCAGATGTGTATAAGAGACAGCTTCTAAAGCACTGGTTCTGGTGTTTAAATTTAGGGAAAGAGTTAATGGGCAAAACAGCATTTTTATTTCCTGGCCAGGGATCGCAGTTTGTTGGTATGGGAAAGGATTTGTACGAAGCGTTCCCGGAAGCAAAAGAGCTTTTTGATAAAGCGGATGACATCCTGGGATTCTCGATAAAAACACTTTGTTTCGACGGCCCGGAAGAACAACTGAAACAAACCCGCTACACCCAACCGGCCATTTTTACCCACAGTATTGCGGCTGACGTCATCATCAAAAAAAGCGGCATACACCCGGATGCAACAGCCGGGCACAGCCTGGGAGAATACTCTGCGTTAGTGAGCGCCGGGGCACTTAAATTTGAAGATGGCTTGCGATTAGTGAAAATTCGCGGCGAACTAATGCAAGTCTCCGGCGAAAGAAATCCCGGGGCGATGGCGGCTATCATTGGGACAACGCCGGAAGTGGTTGCAGCCGCCTGTAAGGAAGCGTCTGATGCCGGTATCGTGCAACCGGCGAATTTTAATTCCCCGGGACAGATTGTAATCTCCGGCAGCGTTCCTGCGGTGCATCGTGCAATGGAGCTTGCCAAAGCAAACGGCGCCCGTATTGTAAAAGAACTCATCGTTAGCGGCGCGTTCCATTCTCCTCTGATGGGCGATGCGTTAGAGGGCCTCGTCGACGCCTTAAAATCCGTAGAAATAAAACCCGCTCAAGTGCCGGTTTACAGTAATGTAGAAGCAATACCGGCGACTGATCCCGATAAAATTCGCGAACTGCTGCAAGCACAACTCCTTTCCCCGGTGCTGTGGGAAACCATTCTGCGAAATATGATTGCCGATGGATATGACACCTTTTATGAAACCGGCCCCGGTAAGGTTTTACAAGGTTTGTTAAAAAGAACAGATCGTAATTTTCAATGCCAAACGATGGGAAAAGCCGAAGAGTTAAGTAATTGAATCAAATATACGTCACTTTGCAGCGAGGTCGATTGCAAGTCACCCTGAGCAAAGCCGAAGGGTGGATTTTCATTAGAAATGGCTTCGACTTCACTCAGCCTAACAGTGGCAGTCACAAGCAAGAACTTTTGCGGCTCTACGTCTTTGCGTGAATATTAAAACGTCAACCGGCAAGTGAAGGATGCCCAAAATTCGGAGAATTTTTCGATGAACTTAAAAGATAAAGTCGCTGTCGTAACCGGCTCTACAAAAGGAATTGGTAAGGAAATAGCAGTGGAATTTGCTCGCTGCGGGGCAAAAGTGGTGGTCTCCGGGCGAAATGCTCAACGCGCAGAAGACGTTTGCAGCGAAATTAAATCCGCTGGCGGTGAGGCGATGGCAGTCGTTGCAGATGTTGCCAATATGGATAACGCTCAACAGCTTGTTCAACAAACGATTGAAAAATACGGGCAGTTAGATGTGCTGGTAAATAACGCCGGCATTACCAAAGACAATTTGATGATGCGCATGAAAGAAGCGGATTGGGATGATGTAATCAACATCAATCTAAAGGGAACCTTCAACTGCATCAAAAGCGTTACCCGCCAAATGATGAAGCAGCGCAGCGGCCAGATTATCAATATCACCTCCGTTGTGGGATTGATCGGCAATGCCGGGCAGGTAAACTATGCTGCCTCAAAAGCCGGTATTGTCGGCATCACCAAATCCGTAGCGCAGGAATTGGCCTCTCGCAACATTACCTGCAACGCAATTGCACCCGGTTTTATCGAAACGGATATGACCGATATTTTAGATGAAAAAACCAAAGAAGCGCTTAACACTCAAATCCCACTTGGCCGAATGGGAAGTGTATCCGATATTGCTCGTGCCGCCGTATTTTTAGCCAGCGATGATGCCGCATACATTACCGGCCAAACAATTAATGTGGATGGGGGAATGGTGATGATATAAAAGTTTAGGAAATCTTTTTCGATTTCAGAAAATGTTTTTAAAACGCTATATATTCCGAATCAACCGAAGATTGCTAATCAAGAAGATTCCCTAAACTTACGCATAAACACTTAAAATATTTTCTATTTCTAAAAACTATATTATATTAGAAAGTTTTTCGATAATAAACAAATAAAATCAAACTTATATTCAACACGGAGGCAACAATGTCAGAAGATTTGAAAAAGAAGGTAACGGAAATCATCGTCGATAAATTAGGCGTTGCAGAAGAGAAGGTAAAAGATGAAGCCCATTTTATTGATGATTTGGGTGCAGACTCCCTTGATACCGTGGAATTGGTAATGGCATTTGAAGAAGAATTTGGTGTAGAAATTCCCGATGAAGATGCCCAGGATATTACCACGGTTAAAGCCGCAGTAGATTATCTTAAGAATAAAGTAGACGAAGCAAACTAAGAGATGCCGAATGCAAAGACGTGTCGTAATTACCGGAATGGGCGCCGTTACGGCGATTGGCAATTCAAAAAAAGAATATTGGGAAGGGCTTCTTGAAGGGCGTAATGGTGCTGAAAACATTACCCGTTTCGATGCTTCCAAGCATGCCACAAAGTTTGGAGCGGAAGTCAAGAATTTTTCTCCCGAAAATGTGATCGACCACCGGGAAACCCGGCGAATGGATTTGTATACTCAATTCGCAATGGTTGCAGCGCATGAAGCAATCGAAGATTCCGGTCTCGACCTCGATAAAATTGATTTGGATATGGCAGGCGTCGTTGTCGGCTCCGGAATCGGTGGAATTCTTTCTTTTGAAGTGGAGCATGGAAAATTT
>CAXHHS010001012.1:0-2783 GCA_964015645.1 uncultured bacterium | reverse complement strand
AGCCGGATAGCCGTATCGATTACCGCTTCATCAAAAATTTTGATGAAACCATCGCCGACCCTTTAAACCCGAGAAAAATACGAAGCCTTTTTGGTGAAAGCGCCTGGCTGGCAATGCCCAAATGGAATGAACCATCGCATTATCAAAAAACCGAAGGCATCACCACCGGTCATCTCGATAGCCTCCATTTGGAAAGCAGCATTTTAGACAGCCGCAAATTGGATGTGTATTTGCCCGCCGGTTATGAAAACAGCGAAAAACGTTACCCGGTGGTATACATCCTCAGCGGCGGCCTGGCAATCAGTATGGGACAAATGGCCAATACGCTGGATAATTTAACCGGCAACGAGATTGAACCGGTGATCACGGTGTTTATTGCCCAATCACAAAAACGACAGGATGAGTTTGGCGGTGATTTGGTCGATCAGTACGCCCAAATGTTAGCGGAAGAGGTGGTTCCGTTGATTGACAAAACCTATCGCACCATTCCAATGCCGGAGGCGCGGTTGAGCTACGGCACGGCGTCTTCCGGTTATATGGCGTTTTACGCTGCGTTTAAACATCCCGGTGTTTTTGGCAATGTGGCGTCGCAATCAATCGTCATGCTAAATTATAACGAAGATATCTTGAAACCGCTGGTAAAAACCGCTTCTGAACAGCCGCTCAACATTTATATCGATTGGGGCAAATACGATATTCGCGCCGAGCACGAGGGCTGGAACATGGCAACAACCAATCGCGATTGGGCGGCGTTTTTAGGCAGCAAAGGCTATCAACCCGCCGGCGGAGAAGCGCACGACGGCTTTGGCTGGTCGAGCTGGAAAAATCGCACCGATACGCTGCTGAAAACGTTTTTTGCGAAGGCAGAATAGGGTTTCGTTGAGCGTAAAGTGTATAGCGTGAGGCGTGTTTGAAACACTATACGCTCCACGCTATACGCCTCACGCACTACGCTTAAGGCGTTCGCTTCAACAGATAATTCCCGGTTCCCGCCACCGGTGCCAATCGCCAATCCTCCGTTAGCTCCAATTTCCAGCCGTCACCTTCGATGATGGATTTTTCGGAAACCGCCGGCGAAAGCGCTGCTGCGGAAAGCGTAACACGATTCCAGGTCGATGCCATCAAGGCGCCGTTTTCCACGGTTAAAATTCCCCAGGTATCGGTAAGCCGCATATTGGGATAGTAAGTACCGAGGCTGTCGAGCGGCTGCACATTGTTGGGGTTGAACGAAAAATTCATCATTTGCAAGGGGATTTTTACCACTGGCCCGCGAACAAATTTTTGATACAAAGCCTTAATTTTCGCCTGCCGATCTGCTTCGCGCTGCTGCTCGGATTTTGTAATTGCTTCGCCGTTATACTTTGCAGCGCGTTTTTCTGCTTCTGCTTGTAAATCTTCCGGAAGATCGATTTCGTAAGCCGTTTGCAACAGTTTGCCAAAGTCATTCTGTGATTTTAGCGTCTTGCGCCATTTTATATCATTTCCTTCATCCAGCAACATACCGTACACCGGGCCGGAAGTGTAAGCAAAGGAGCGTGTCAACGATTTCAAACTTTGCGCATTATCAATTTTTTCCGAAAGGTGCGCGATGATTTCCTGCCGGCTTCTGCCGCTAAGTTTAACGCCGGTGTATTCGCACACTCCCTCGTTCAGTTCTAATTCGACTTCTTCTTTTGCGGCATCTGGAAATAATTCCCAGCGGCGGTTGCGAAAAATGAGCGCGCTTTCCACATCCGCCTGCCGCTGCCGGCCGGAATGGTTTAGAGCGGTTTTTAACGCCTGCCATTCCAATAGCAGCAGGATTCTTGCCGGCATTTTTTCCAGATGGGCATTTGCCGGATTATTAGCGGGAAAACCGACCTTGTGCTGGATACGATGGAATAATTCGTGTGCGATTAAATTGGCGCGGCGAACCGGGTCTTCCGGCAGCGGCCAGGCAACCATTGTCCAGTGTTTGCCGGCCCATTTTAGCGCCGTGTTGGAAATATTGATTTCATCCGGGAGCTGCCCGCTAAAAACATCGCCATTGGGTTTTAGAATTCCCAAATCATCCGCCCGGTTTGCCACCGCTTCCCGGCTGTTGCGATCCGCGAACAACATCGGGCCGTATAATTCGACGCCCCATAATTCGCCATTGTCTTTTTGAGAAATGCGCTCCGCTTCCTGAAAATATTGTTGCGCCAGCATTGGATCAATGTTACTTTCTTGCGAATAAACAGTAAGAGCACTCAATACCACAAACAACGTTAGAGAAGCCATAAAAGATTTGATCTTCAAACTCTGCCTCCAATTTTTTTTAATGGACTCCTCTTTCACATAGAAAGTTTTAACGTATTTGGTAACATAACCTCCCGGAGGTTCCAATTTAGCGTGTTTATAATATTTGACGAGCGTTCGACTTCTATTTCGATTTCAAATTTGGCTTAAAACCTCCGGGAGGTTTGCAAGTAAGTTTTAGGCCATTGAACATTCCGAAAAAACATGCGTAACAAAACCATGTTTGCCACATCAAAATATTTTGACCGCTAACCCCCGGAGGAAAAATGCAGCTTTCCGATGTAAAAAAATCAATCAAAAACGTTCTTTCCTGCCTGTGGAATTGGCTAAGCGATTTCTTTAATGAGAACCCCTCGGAACCTCCAAAGCAGTTAATTCCGGTTCGGCACGACAACAAAAAATCCGTCTATCATCACCAAAATCAAGATTACGAATTGAACATACTTAAAATCCTGCTGGTTATTATCACCTCCCTATTATTGATTTTTTCCGGGGTCAATCTCGTG
>CAXHHS010001011.1:0-2790 GCA_964015645.1 uncultured bacterium | reverse complement strand
GTTTCCATTCTTTCAAAGTTAAAACAAGGCGACCTTTTACAAGCAACCCTTATCGAGAAAGGCGTTCGGTGGGAAATTCTCGAAATCCATTACATTTACCCTTTAGCTGCAAAATCTTTTGTTGATTGAGCATTGTTTTTTATTGAGTTAACTCGTTTTTCAAAAAAGAGAAAAATTAGCTTGCTTTCTATAACCCGATCATTTATATTAGCCTCTCACTGATTATTAATCAGTAAATTACTAATTGAAAAGTTGTTATGAAAATTTAGATATTTGAAGTTTATTAACAGTTTGGTGATGAGGCTCTCTCCTTAGAAACCTCCCTCCTTAAATTTATAATTTAATATGGCCTCATCACCTTTTAATTTTGTAGGGACATTATGTGAGAGATAATGTCCCTTTTTTTTATCCAAAATTAATTTTTATCCTTACCAGGCACTCGCAATGAAACGCACTCACCTCTCATATTTATTACCATTATGGAACCGGCAAAAATTTTATAACGCTGCAAAAATTCTTTGCTCATACAGTTTATCGCGCGTTACCGGGCGGTATTTTGTTTGGGGAAAACCATACACCTTTATCATAGAACCCACGGCTTATTGCAACCTGCGCTGCCCTCAATGCCCGGTGGGTTTGCAAACACTGCTACGCCCGCAGGATAATATGCGGTTTTCCGAATTCAAAAAGATAGTAGATGAAATTGCAGATTATACCTGGGTGCTCTTGTTGTATTTCCAGGGCGAATCTTTCATCAACCCGGAAATTTTGGATATGATTAATTACGCCTACCGAAAGCAGATTTTTACCGTCATTAGCACCAATGGCACGCGGTTAGCCAACCCAGAGTTTGCTCGAGATCTCGCCGCAAGTAATCTCGGAAGGTTAATTCTTTCTGTGGACGGGGCGACGGAAGAAACTTATAAAGTCTACCGGCAGTCGGGACATTTTCATCGAGTTGTAAAAGGCATTAAACAATTTACGGAAGCGCGACAACAGCTCGGTAAACATTTCCCGCGGGCTGATTTACAATTTATTGTCATGCGCCATAATGAACATGAAATGGAAGACATTAAGCAACTTGGGAAAGAGCTAAGCGTTGACCGCGTTATCTTCAAATCCCCCCAAATTTACGATTTTGAAAATGCTGAAGAAACGCTCCCAAAAAATCCGAAATACCGGCGATATGAGCGAAAAAACGGGGAGCTACGCCTGAAGGGTTCTTACTCCGGTTACTGTAAAAAAATTTGGTACGGTTCGGGAATTACCTGGGATAAAAAAATAATCCCTTGCTGTTTTGATAAAGATGCGGAGTTTCAATTGGGAAATTTGGAACATCAAACGTTTGAAGAAGTTTGGGATGGAAATAACTATAAAAAATTTCGCCAAATGGTTATCGACAATCGCGACAGTATTGAAATGTGCCGGAATTGTACCGAGGGGTTACAAATATTTTTTAAAAGATAAACAAGCCGTTCTCCGTATCACTCACAAAAATCCTTCCCGATTTTGTAAATGGATAAACGCCAAATGCGCCAAGTGGATGGCCGCGAAACCCTTCTAAGGCGCTTTCCGAGGTGTCGTATTCCGCTAAAAGAACAAATTTTCTTGGGTTAGAAACGTCAAAAATGCGAACGCCGGAATTATAGTAAGCCACGTAGGCAATATCGCCAATGATATAAAGATTGTGTACGGTTGCGTTTGGATCGCTATATTGAGCAACACGCCGGGGATTGCCAGGGTCGCTAATATCCCAGACAGTAATATCCGGGGCGGGGTCAAGAGACAATTCATCACATATAAATAAAAATTTACCGTCTTTAGTGGGCCATCCGCTGTGGTAATAAGCAATCGTCGGGTCGTTTATCACACCTAAAAGCTGGGGCGCAGATTTTTCTCCGACATCATAAATATTCAAGCCGTCGCGGCCATGAAAATCATATAATATGTCGCCAACAACAGTGGCATCGTGCCCGGAAATGCCGCCGCCCCAAATGCGCCGAGGGTTCGTTGGGTCTGCATTCAAATCGTAAATTGATAAGGGCGGCACAGATGCTTCTGCGAATAAATGACCATCTTCTGAAATAAATATATTATGGGCGTCTTGAAACTTGCCAACTTCCCGGGGATTCTTCGGATCACTCAAATCAATTACAGAGCCGACGCCGCTGGAGTTACCATCAACGGAATAGGCATAATGCTGCCATGTTTTTATATCGAAGCCGGGAACTGTATTAATTGTAGAGATGATAACTGGGTTTTCGGGATCGGATACATCTAAAATTGAGATGCCATCAGTTCTTTGGCCGGTTGTTGCATCGCGAAAATGGCCGACTAGAGCATATTCTATACCGGTTGTTTCGTCCACATACCCCCACACATCAGCGATGTGTATATTTGAGAACGTTACTGTTGAAATAGGATCGAAGTTCGCAAATCGGCTTGTTAGAGATTGGTTCGCTAACGGCGTTAGAGGCGATTTATCTGTTTCGCATGAGAGGAGAAAAAATAAAACGATTAAGACCGGTAAAATTTTGTTCATAGAAGCCTCGTTACAGTATATTCCATTTTTACCACATAAAGCTAAAAACAACTTATTGGCGGTTGAAGTTCCTGATTATCGAAATTATTCAGAATCACCAGAATTGAGACGATCAGATTGTTTTTTTATTTACAAAATTTTTGGATGAAGTTGCATATGTAATCATCAACTAATTTCGATGATAGCGTCACAGGCTTCGACTCCGCTCAGCATGACATCATGCGGTCATGCTGAGCGGAGTCGAAGCA
>CAXHHS010001010.1:0-2792 GCA_964015645.1 uncultured bacterium | reverse complement strand
GAAAAATGGGTCGTTAAAAAAGCCGATGGCGTTTCGTTGATTACCGAAGAGATGCAAAAAGATTATATCCGCAACTACCCAAAGCTGCCCCCGGAAAAGTTCAACTTATTCAATAATGGATTCGATCCGGAAACATTGCAAGTAAATAAAAACGGTCAGGTGAATCAACAAGATAAGGCAACTTCTAAAGTAACATTTATCCACGCCGGATCGCTTTACAAAGAAAGAGATCCCACGCCTATTTTATACGCGCTTAAAAATTTGTTCGATCAAAACAAAATAAGCCGCGACCGTATTTCCTTTGTTTTTATGGGCGCAGTCACCTATCACCTCTCGCACATTCAATCGCTAACCGCTGAATTGGGATTAACCGATGTTGTAACCTTCGTTTCTAAAGTCAGCTACCGCGAAAGCATCGACCGCATGGCCAATAGCGATGTCTTAATTCTTTTGCAGCCGGTTACCAAACTACAATTGCCCGGTAAATTTTATGATTATATCTGCCTGGGGAAACCGATTTTAGCAGTGGCGGAAAAAGACAGCGCTGTGGAAAACATGGTTAAAGATCGTTTTGGAGTTTTTGCTAATATTCAAGATGTTGCGGATATCGAAAAAGGGATTCTATTTCTGTCGGAAAATCCAACTTTCAATATTGAGAGCATTAAGGAACATCGCGAGAAGTACGATATGTCAAAATCGATTCATATTTTCGAAGATATTTTGGACAACTCTGAGATTCATAGCCACGAAGTCGCAAAAACACAAAGTTACACAAATTCCCCCTTCGAAGGGGGATAAAGGGGGATGTCACTGCCTATGATAAATAAAAAGCTGTGTTTTTTGCGATTTCAACGTTGAACGATCAGTAAAATTTTATTGTATGGATACAAAAGAGTCTCAATCACAAGGAAAAGTGCTTGTCCTGGGTATCGATGATCGCAGTGCACTAACGGTCATCCGCTCCCTGGGCAGAAAAGGCATCATCGTTCATCTCGGAAAAGATGTGCCTTTCTCTATTTGCGAGCTTTCGAAATACACTCGCAAGGTTATTTCACTCCCCAACTCCGGCAGCGATCCTGACAGTTGGGTGCAAGAATTAGCCGCGCATTTGGAACGAGAAAAATATGACCTGGTGATTCCCACCGCCGATAATTATTTGGTGCTCGCCGTTAAGCACCGCCAAAAGCTAGAAAAGTTCGCCCACTTTGCTATTCCCGGAAATCAAGGATTTACTTACACTTACAATAAAAGTGATACATTAGCATTAGCGCAATCGTTAGGAGTTCCCTGCCCTACTACGCTGGAATTGTCGAGCACTGATGACATTCCCAAAGTTTATCAGCAGTTCGATTTTCCTGTTTTTGTCAAGCCGGTTTCTTCCAAAGTTTGGCAAAAAAATAAACGTCACAATTTGAAACCGGAATTGGTGAAAGATAAATCCCGGTTTGAAAAAATCATTCCCGCAATTTTGGAAATTTGCCCGGTGCTGATTCAATCCTATCACCCGGGAATTGGCGTCGGCCTGGAATTTTTAGCAAAGGATAGTCAGCCGATCGCAGTTTTCCAACACCAGCGAGTGCACGAGCCACTGGGCGGCGGCGGCAGCAGCTACCGGAAAAGTGTTCCGGTTGATCCGGTGTTGTTAGACCACTCGCAGAAACTGCTGGAAGCCATCAATTGGACCGGCGTAGCAATGGTAGAATACAAATACAATCCCGCTACCGACGAAAGCGTTCTGATGGAAATCAACGGGCGGTTTTGGGGATCGCTGCCGTTAGCTGTTGCCGCCGGGGTTGACTTCCCGTTTTTATTGTACGATATGTTAGCGAATGGCCGCACACTGGATTCCGTTAGCTATAAAGAAAATATCTTTTGCCGCAACCCGGTAAAAGACCTCGATTGGTTAAAAGAAAACATTCGCGCCGATAAACGCGATCCTTACATCATCACCATTCCGCTGTTAAAGGTGCTTGCAGAATTCCGAAATTTTTTCCTGGGCCGGGAATATCTTGACACCATTGTTTGGGATGATCCTAAACCGGGGCTTATTCAGCTTAAAGACTACTTTTTGGAAAACCTTACCGGTGCGTACGACAAACTTTATAAACTGCTTACAAAACTAAATTATCGCTTTAGCCCATTTGCAAAACGGAAAGACAGCCGCAGAATCCGAAAATTATTAGCGCAGAATCCTGATGTTGCCTTCGTATGCAAGGGCAATATTTGTCGCAGCCCGTTTGCGGAATTTTATTTGCGCTCGAAAATTTCCCAAAACGGCGCAGCTCAAATAAAAATCGATTCTTTCGGATTAATCGACCGGGTAAATCGTCCCAGCCCGGAAAATGCCCTGGCGGCGGCAACTCATTTCAATATCGATATGGGCGAACATCGCTCCAAATTGCTGACCAATGAGATCGTCAAAAAATCCGGCGTTCTGTTTGTTATGGACATCGATCTTTACCGGCGAGTAAAAGCGCTCCATCCGGCATCGAAAAATAAATTGTTTTATTTGGGTGTATTATTGAATGGAGAAGCACCATCAATAGAAATTACCGATCCCTATGGAAAAAACGCAGAACAGACAACCCGGACGTTTTCTTTGGTCAAAAACTCTCTGGATAATTTAATTCGATTGGCAGGTATTAATGGATGAAGTTCTTAACTGAAGTTCAAAGAATAGATTAACAATTTTTAGTTGATTTGAGGCGCAGAGCGAACCTTTGAAAGGTTCTGAACCTTTCAAAGGCTGTCTCTTATACACATCTGACGCTGCCGACGAGCTTCTTGGTGTA
>CAXHHS010001009.1:0-2808 GCA_964015645.1 uncultured bacterium | reverse complement strand
GGGGTTGAATGAGTCGATTGTCGATATTACCACCGGCGAACCTGTAATACCGGATAAGTTTACACTCTTTCAAAACTTTCCCAATCCCTTTAACCCGGAAACGACGATTAAATACCAGCTTCCGCAAACCGCGAATGTGCGGCTGGAAATTTATAATGTTGCAGGGCAAAAAGTTACTACGCTGGTAGATCGGCAGCAGGCTGCCGGGTTAAGATCTGTGGATTGGGATGGGACAAGTCAATCCGGTGAGGCGGTAAGCTCGGGAATTTATATTTACCGGATTGAGACGGGTGATTTTTCGGAAGCACGTAAAATGGTTCTTATTCGCTAAAATGTCAATTTGTAGCGAATGCTACAAAAGAACCTTCTATTAATGATCATTGATCAATTGCTATAGCTAACATTTTATTTGAAGCACTCTAGCTGTCAGGTAAGGCTACTAATCTGAATCCCCTCTACTGGAATTAACCTCCATTTATATCATTTTAGCCAATTAAACAGGTGTCCCAACGGACACATTACCGGAAACATTTTTCCTGTTTTAGGAAAAATATAAATTGATTTCAAAATTGAATCATGTCTTAAGTGCATAAATATTAATAGTTAATGGGCATTAGTAGCATCCATTGGTATTCATATTGTATAATATTCACATAAAACAAATAAAAACTAAAATAGGAGGGATAGTAATACTATAAGAATTCTGAAGGGCTAATTCTTAATTAACATATGTTGAATTAATGTATGGAGAAACAAAAATGAGAGAAAAGAAATCTGAAGTCGAAAATTATAAAAAGTTTGAAAACGATCTTCCATCCGAAGGTTTTCAAGATTATCTAGCTTTTCAAATATTGCGAAAAGCTCAAAAATATATTTTATCGTTGTTTATTATTTTTGCATCAATACTTGGACTTTGGGGGATCAATATATTTAATAACAACCAGGATATTAAAGAGCGAATTAACAATCTAAAAGAAACTGAAAGATATCTCAAAAACGTAGAAAACGAATTAAAAGAAAAAATTGTCAATTTAGAAAAAATAACTCAAAACTATGAAAGCCAAGTTGATTCCTTTCGCGGAAATATCTCTAGCCTTTTAACAAAGAATGAAATCCAAAAGAAGGATTTAGAATTTGTAAAACAAGAGATTATTAAAGGTTGGGTTAAAGGGCAATATGCATTGTTTGCTGAACTTGGCAAAATGGCAGATAGCACGAATAAATATTCCAGATTATTAAATGATCAGAATCATAAACTGAATAGACATGGCGAAGATATTAAGAAAATAAGTAAGACCTCAACTCAGCAAATAGGAGATTTGAGGGATAAAACCATATATTCGAAACCTTTTATTTTAGAGGAGAATAAGGAAGCTAGAGCTGTCATCATTGATGACAAAACCTATCGATTTTCTTGTAGTGAAATCAAAAGTAAAAGTGGTTTTCTTAGTCTTGGAGGGGCCCAAATCATCAATTTAACTGTAAAGAATAAACGTAATAGAACAATTAAACATTGGGAAAAATTATCAAAAGGTGATAAAGTTGTATTTTATGATGAAGAAATAGATACCAAATATATTCTATATATTGAAGAGTTTATAAAAGGTGATAATGATAATGAAGAAATGATGCAAATAACAATTAAGAAAGATAGGTCTCAAAGCATTCCAAAGAGTATTCTCGAAAGCACGAAGAATGCTCCATAGCGATTTTCCTTATAATAATTACTATAGCATATTTATTCGGTAAAAACTGTATCCGGGGTTTGGAACGTTGCATCTAAATCATCAAATTAATGTTGATTAAAGATGTTCGTAGGATAGTTGCAAATGAGTATTTTAAAAAACGATCCAAACGTCATTGCTCTAAAAAGTCCCATTTCGCAAGAACTCGATTTATACATCAAACCGCTAACCGGCGTTTGTTTTACCATGGTAGAGCGCAGCCGTTACTATTCCATCATTTGGGTGCAAACGGGACAGGGAAAGGTAATTTATGATTTTAATGAGCACGTTTTTAGAGCGCCCTGCATGTTGTTTTTTTCGCCGTTTCAGCCGTTTCAATTTGTAGATGGACAAGATATTTCAGGAATCAATCTTCATTTTTCTGCCGATTTTTACTGTATTGAAAAACATCGCGAGGAAGTGTCCTGCAGCGGTGTTTTGTTTAACAATGCCTACGATGTTCCGCTTATCAACGATATTGGAGATATGGAGGCCGAGTTTGCCAATATCATTTCGCAAATGAAGGAAGAGCTGAGCGGCAATGCCAACCCGGATGCGGAACTGCTGCTGTCGTATTTGAAGATTTTTTTAATCAAGGCAACCCGGATCAAAAAAACACAATTGCAAATCACCGAGAATCAACCCATTACAGAATCGAAGAATTCGACGCTCCGCCAATTAAAACAATTGATTGAAGAGAACTTTAGAACGGAAAAAAATCCCTCCGATTATGCAGAGAAACTTCACATCTCCACCAAAGCGTTAGGCAAATTAACCAAAGCGCATTTCCATAAAACACTAACGGCTTTAATCCGGGAACGCGTTATTATAGAAGCCAAACGCGAACTATTTTTGACAAATAAATTAATCAAAGAAATTGCCTACGACCTCGGTTTTGAAGACCCCTATTATTTTAGCCGCCTCTTTAAAAAACAGACCAATCTCTCTCCGGAACAATTTAGAGAACAATATTTTCGCTGAAAATTGTCCATCATCTTGCGCCTTTTGTCTATGGGCTTTTGTGAAGGCGGCTATTATTATATGGCCGTCATTAAAAACACAAACAAATAGAAAGGAGTAAATG
>CAXHHS010001008.1:0-2809 GCA_964015645.1 uncultured bacterium | reverse complement strand
GCGTCAGATGTGTATAAGAGACAGGCATTGGATTTTAGATCCACTTTGGCCATTTCTTTATCATTATAATACCAAATATGCGAAATCTCCACCGGCGCCCTGTTGCTTTCTATATGGATAAAACAGTATAGCCGGTTTATCGAATTAAAAAAGACCTCCCCGGCATTTACCGGTTGTCGACTTTTAATAGCAGTACAAATTTCCATATTTTTTACCTTAAATGCCGGCTCCTGTGCCTGCAAATAAATTGCAGGTTGGAACAAAATAAAGAAAAATACTACTAAAACCCATTTTCCAAACATTTTAACCTCCGTATTTTCAAAATAAATTAAGATTTAACTTAAACCAGAGTTCTTAGCATTTTTTGTTCCATTGCTCTCCTTTTCGAATTAAAAATCAATTATTGTGGAGTAAGATTCATAAGAAGCCGTTTTAAAAGTTTCAATTTAGGCCATCTACGAAGTGGTTTCCTTCGGAAAAAGCCACCAAGCCGCCAGCTTTTACCAAGTATCTTTATATTTTTTTGTGATTCCTTGGTGTGTTTGTAGCTTATGGTGTAAGCTACCACTTATGTGGGTGGCTGCTTTTAAAACAGCCTCTTAGCCTCACTATAAAAGCGCCATAACATTTTGTTACATACAATCACTTTATAACAAATTGGTATGTAATGTTATATTACCATACCGGGATCATCAAGCCAGCATTGTTCATTTTATTACAGGTCATATTCTAAACAAAAACAGTGCTTTACGATAGCTTTATTTAGGCATCAACCAGTTTCGGCACGCTCATTGTTTAATAAAAAGCGAGTTTAAAAAGAAAGTTAATGAGCGTTTAAAAAAGGAAATGGAAAAATGTCAAATACCAGGGCGAGGAATTCGATGAGAAAGCAAGTTTATTTTTCAATTACTATTTTACTTTTTGTTCTTTCAAGTGCCGGTTTAACCCATGAGTTAAACCCGGGCGATGGCATCCGGGTAACTGTCTATAATTTAGCTGATGATGAAGTTAGCGGAGATTTTTTTGTGCAACAAGACAGCACTATTCTTTTTCCGTACATCGGCACTGTATCCACCGGGAGCAGTACTGTTGATAGCATTCGCAAAGAAATTGTCATACGCTATCAAACTATATATCGCGATTTGGAAATTGCAATTCAACCGCTTTACAAAGTGAACGTTCTCGGTGAGGTAGATTCACCGGATATTTACTACGTTACCGGTATCGAAGAATTGTCTGATTTATTAGCCATGGCCGGGGGAGAAACCGACGCGGCGGATATTAGCAACATTTTCTTAATTCGTGATGGCCGAAAAGTGAATATCGACGCAGAAAAGATTCTCCACGGAGAACTTCGTTTGAGTGATTTGGGAATAAAATCCAATGATGATATTTATGTGCCAAGAAAACGATTGATGAGTTTTCGCAATGCTTCCGTGCTGCTTTCTGCGGCAGCGCTGGTTGTTACGTCAATAGGTGTTTTTACAAGATAAAAGTGATAAACGGAAAAAATTGATTCATACTCAGGGATAGAGGAAAACATCGATGAAGAATAATAATTACATAAACATCCGTAAAGAAAAATCAGAAACCCAACCAGACATTAATTTAATTGACATCATCAGAATACTGTTTCGCAGAAAATATATCGTGGTCGCCTGTATAATCATTACTGTCGGGTTAGCATTTCTATATAATAAAATTGCCACGCCTATTTACGAAACATCGATTTTGATCAAAAAAGAAAAGTTGGTAAACGACCGCGCCCCGGATGAATTTCACCAGATAATTCAGTTACAAACCCAGGATGAAATCGAAACCGAGATGGAGATACTAAAGGCGCGAACAGTTCTGGAAAAAGTGGTAAACGAATTGGGTTTATTTTTGACAATAACACAAGTTGTTTCGCCTGGAGATACGGCTTTTACAAATGAAATGACGTTAAAAGAATATCAATATCAAGTAGCTAAAATTCCCGGGAACGGATTACCTCGTCTTAATATTTCGGAGCTTCGTTCAAATGCCGGAATTAAAAGCGGCAACTATTATATCACGGCTTCAAAAGATGGCAGCTTAAAGCTTTATGATGCGACTGAAGAACGGTTGTTAAAATCCGTACATGTTAAGCAATTAATAAATATCAATTTATCGAAATTTGAGTTAACGGTTGAATGGGGATGGGCACGCCCGGGCAGCCAAATACATTTTCGGGTAGATAATTCCAACATCGCTATGCAAAACCTAAAAAACAATATTACCGTAACTGTTTTGCGGAAAACCAACCTGTTCAAATTAGCGGTTAAATCACCCTCGCCCCATACAGCCCAGCTTATTGCCAATAAATTAGTCGATAAGTTCCGCGAAACTCGTTTTGACCATAAACGCCAAACCGTAGGATATTCCTATGATTTGGTTGATCGGCAATTAGCAGACATCTCGGCGGATTTAAAAAAAGCAGAGGTGGAATTAAGCGATTATCGCCGCCGGCACAATATTACCAGGATTGATGGAAGCGCCCAGGAAAATATCGAATTTATCAGCCGCCTGGAAGCAGAGAAAGTGGAAACCGAACTATCATTATCCGAATATGAAAGCCGCTACACTGCACTGCGCCAGGAGTTAAAAGAAAATGGCTACTTTGACCAGACTTATTTAACACCCGGGGAAAATACGATGAATAATTCTCCCTTTTCCGACCTGTTACGAAAACTATCCGAAGCGGAATTGGAGCGTCTGGAATTGTTACAAAAACGTACCGATAAGCCTGTCTCTTATACACATCTCCGAGCCCACGAGACTCCATTGCATC
>CAXHHS010001007.1:0-2811 GCA_964015645.1 uncultured bacterium | reverse complement strand
TACGAGATGCAATGGAGTCTCGTTGGCTCGGAGATGTGTATAAGAGACAGCACTTTCAACAGAAACACGTTCGGGGATATTTTTGGTTGATTTAAACTTACGGGTGGTATTGACTAATGGCTTATATTTTTCAATATCAAAAATCGAGTCAGAATTTTGCAATATCATTGCAATCCGTTCCGAGCCAATTACAGTTTCGATGAATGGTTTATTGGATAAACTTAGCATATTTGATTGAGAGTGTAATTCATGAGTCACAAATAGCAAATTCGAAAATTCTAAGAATCTCCCACATCGACATCCTGGCCTGCAACTGGTGTTACAAGATTTTTCTATCCCCCGATCATAAAACAATTCTGTGTTTTTGCCACATTTGCGAATAGCCTTTTCATTATTTTTTAAGCCACCACCCTGAGTCCAATAATTATGCTTGGGGCCAAGGCCTACAAGCCTATTGGGTTGTAGGCCAATATCTAACCATATTTCGCGACTTTCATTATCAATTGTTAGATTTTGATTGCCAACTTTTCCTCCGTTGAAAAAAGAAACCCAAATGCGATTCTTATCGATTCCTAATAATTCTATTATTAAACTCCAAATGTTTTTTATTGCTTTTTCCTTTGCATCAGCTTCAAATATAAATGCGCCAGGCATATCAAAAAGACTAAGATGAAAATCATCTTTGCCTACTAAATCAAGGTCAAAATGCCGAAAACATTCCTGAATCAAAAGGTATTTAGAGCTTGTACGCCAAGGAGTTTTAAGCAATGATGTTTCTACTTGCACTAATCCCGCAGACATTACAAATGACATTGGAATAGAAGGGTGAAGCATGGGTGCACGCGGCAATAATTGAAAACCATCGTTTTGATAAAAGTCGATAAATTGAGCATGAATATCATCCACAAACATAATTTTATATATCCTTAAAATTAAAAAACATGAATTTGAATTTTATGAAGAGATCATTTTACAATGAATATATTTATTGCTCAAAAATCCATTCTTAGTGTCGAAAACCAATAATTCCGGCAAAAAAATTAAAATACTTTTTAATATATTCGAGTCACCAATGTTGAATTTGATTCTATTCGCGAGAAAAGTTTCCTTAAAAATTGAATTGCTTTCGAACTCTTATCTTCAACAATTAATACAAAAGGCGCTAAAACAAACTCTGCACCCGGTTTTCGAATATCAAAAGAGATGTGGGTAAATTCGTCATCTATTAGGATAATACTATTTCCGAACGTCATTCTTGATACTCGTAAACTAGCGAACTCCGGTTCATCTTTTGCAAGCTTAACAATGAATTCACAATTATTTGCGAGAATCGGATCGTAGAGTAACATTTCTTCTAGTTTATGGTTTTCAGGAATTTGAATAATTTGAGCAAATTTGAAATTTCTGTTATTTTTCTCACGCTTTAGTTTTTTCTGTAGTGAGGCAAAAAACGTTTTTCGCTTCTGACTATTCTTTCTCTCCGGATGCCATAATGGCTCTTTTTTTTCCCAATCAAAAATGTTGACATATTCCGTCAGAATTAATATACTCTTTTTCGCATCTCGAATTTTCGTTCTAAGTTCTACATACCCGTCGGTATATTCCATCATTCTTACTCTCTGCGCTGTTTCCTTAGAAAATTGACCTCGTTGAGTTACAAGATATAAAGCTATTAAACCAATCGCTAATAACGTCATGATAGATATTCTTTGTGACAACCACGGAAATGCATCTAAAAATCCTAAAAAATCTGTAATAGAAATTAAGACAGAAATTGTAGCGAGAGAATACATACTTATTTGTTCAATTTTGTTTTTTAGATTCATTATGCTTTTCCTTAGTAACTGTTGTGAGAATAGTAAAAAAACAGGATTACCTTTGAATTTTTAACAAAAAGAAAGAAGCTGTCAATAAGACAGAAACATGAGTCTTATTTTTGTATTGAAATAATATGCTTGAACTACTGTGATTACTTATGAATATACTCATATAACCATTTTTATTCAAGACTAAGCCTCTCTTAATTTAAATTGGCTTATAATTTTCATTAGTTGTTTTCTGCTAAAAGCTAGCTGATTATATAGTTTAGGTATTGTTCCTCCTTCTATCTGCAACATAAGTTCAAAAAATTGCTACATCTTTAAAAGAATTCCTTGTTGTATTACCTTATCTTCAATAAGAAATTAAAAATGCAGGGATATTGTATGCGGAGAGTAATTGTTACCAACTTTGTTTTTTGGAGTACCATCCATTTATTCACCAGCGTTTTAGTATTTGCCCAACCGAACCTCATTTCGCAGGAAATTTGGAGAGAAGCGGGCACGCCATACATCCAAAACTACAGCCCCAAAGAGTACAAGGAGAATGCCCAAAATTGGTCGATTGCGCAAGATAGTCGCGGCATTATGTATATCGCAAACGGCCATGGGGTGTTAGAATTCGACGGTGTTAACTGGCGTTTAATCAAAACAAGCCGGGGAATAACCGTTCGGTCTCTTGCTTATGTTAATCAGCGAATGTATGCCGGGGGAATGAATGACCTTGGATTTCTGGCGCCAGGAAAAGGAGATAGCTTAAAATTTGTGTCGCTGCGGGACAACTTACCAGCGGGGTATCAGAATTTTAAAAATGTATGGTATACCCAGGCGATTAACGATACTGTTTATTTTATGGCCGTCGATTATTTATTTCAACTACATGATGGCAAAATTCGCACTTACAAATCCCAAAACGGGTTTCACAGCGCATTTGCTGCCAACGGCGTTTTTTACATCCGAGAAAAAGAAACCGGTTTATTGAAATTTTCGAGAG
>CAXHHS010001006.1:0-2815 GCA_964015645.1 uncultured bacterium | reverse complement strand
TAAGAGACAGTCATAAGTTGAATATAAATCCGCAGCCGGAGCATCCCGGGTAGTAATTTCGTAGTTTGAAATCATGTATCGAAGGGTGCGGCAGCGCCACTACGCCCCTTCGATACGTCGCAGAAAAACACTGCGACTACTCAGGGTGCTCCGTTTAGAATGCTCCTTCTATTTAATACCAGAACACCGAATACAGATGAAACCCCAACAATACAAGCAATACAAGCGACAACGGCGCATGTAAAAAAAGCCACCAGCGAAGTGCTTTTTGCAAGGTGTAATGAGCGTCCATCTCTAATTTTGTTTTATAGTAATTTTCCAGTAAATCCAGGTTTTCTTTTTCTTTATCATCTAACAAATCGCGGAGGTAGCTGAACTGCCGCGCACGCGTTTGGATGCCGCCAGTGATATCGAAAAAGTAGATAATGCGGCTGTTTGGCCCGGCCAGCGCTTCGGCGATATGCTGCCGGTAAAAATCCTGCAAGGGTGTTTCACACTCTCTTATCAACGCTTCGGCTTTTTGGCGAATTTCCGCGATCAGCTCCGGTATCCTTTCATAAATCACCTCAATTGATAGGCCGGAGGAGAGGACTTTCGGTATCCACTTTTGTAAAATGGTTCCCAATATGCCGCTCGCAGTGACCCAAATGCTGAGCGCCCATAACCACCAGGTAATCATCCCGGTTGGCTCCCGGAATCCGCTGTGCATCAACACGAACAAAAGAAACAGGCCGCCGCCGTAAATATGGCATTGCAGCCAGGTTTGGCTGCGTCCCCAACCCGGATTCATCAGCCTTCGGCGGATACCGAAGAAGGTGGCTGCCAGCATTAACATCGCGGCAAACACACCATACATCATGCTCCAAGCCGTACCTGACTTGATTTCAGAAAACACATAATTGAGCAGAAAAATGAGCCCCAGGAAAAACGCACAGCTTATAAATCCCAGGAACATCTTTGGAGATTGAACATGATTTTTAAGGTTTAATGTCAACGTTTGCAGCATTTCAATTTCCTATCAACGTTTGAAATTCCGTAATATTATTAATCCGAATTGCACTGCCTTGCGGGCAGTTATTAACACAAGCCGGTTCGTTGTTCGATGTATAACACAAGTCGCATTTGCTGGCGACATTGCGCTCCCTGCCGCGGAGATGTTCCGGCAGGGCATTATTATCCGGCCAAAGCTCACCGGTTTCGTGCATGATGATGGCATCATAAGGACATTTGTTTGCGCAATTGCTGCAACCGATGCAGAGTTTTTCATTAATTTCGACGACATCGCCGGCATTAGCACGGCGAATTGCGCCGGTGGGGCAGCCGATTAAACAGACCGGGTCTTCGCAGTGGTAGCAGGATCGTGCGATCAAGAAATTTCCATATTTTTCACCTTCGCGCACAAAGCGCGGGCGACCGTTGTGAGTTGCTGCGCAGCCGCGTACACAATCATCGCAGCGTACGCAGGTTTCCAAATCGATCAACAAAATACTATTGCCTTCCACAAGCCCTTTTTCCAGGGAAAATTGGATTAGCTCCGATTGGTCGAGATTTTTTCTGCTATAACCGCTCTCTTTAATCCGGCGAACGGCATTTCGCCACAGCCGCCGCTCAATTTGCGGGTGCTGCCGCATTAGCAAGGAAAAATCTTCCAGCGAAATTTTGATTAATTCCGAATAGGCAACCGAAGTTGCGCTCCACAACCATTTCTCGACGTCCTCCACCAAAAGCTCTACTTCTCCGATGGTCATCCCTTTCGAAAGATAGTTTACCGTTGCCTGGCCGCTGCCAACCTTTTGGGTGAGTTTTATATTGCCGGAACGCAGCAGGTAAAACGCATCTACCGGGTCGCCTTCCTTAACCAGCGGTTTTCCGGGAGAAATCGAAACCAATTCGGCGCGTTCTTTTAAATGTTCGATGAGTGCCAGGTTGCAATCCTGAAACAACGGGGTTGTTTTTAATTGGGCCAATAAAAATCGCTGGCGGTACACCGCGTCGATGGTTTCTTTAAATTGAGGGGAACGCTCCTTCATTTTTCGCAGCGCCGGTAAGCGAATTTGGCACAACAGGCTCTCCGTTTTGGCCTTCACCGTTGCGGATTGCGGCCAGCCATTGAGCGCGCCGATTTCACCGAAGGCATCGCCTTTGCCCAATGGAAATGCTTCACCGGTTTTCAGGTTAAAATCCATCGTGTTCAGCATTGTAACTTCCTGCTTTGCATCGATAGCGGAAAGCTTTTGTTGAAGCACAGTCTGATCAATCGCTGCAGCCTTTCCATTATGTTTTCCATTTTGAATCCGGGTGGCGAAGATCGGGCGATTCGGCGCACTATTGGATTGTGGCAGGCGGTTGAGCGTCGCTTCCAGGCTCCCGCTGATGATGTAAAACATCAAATCCACATAACTGCCTTCTTCGAAAAGCACCGAACCGGGCTGCCATTGGGCAATCGAAATATCCGGGCTAATCTCTGCCAGAAAATCATCGTGATATTCTCTGAACAGGGCGAGCGATTTTAGCTGTTGAATCGTTAGCTTTCCGGAAAACCGCATGATACGCTCGTTGCTGTGATAATCACTCCAGCGGTCGCTGTGCTGTTGCAAGCGCATCAATTGGGTGCCTGACACCCCCGGGTTTTGTAGTATTTCTTTCTGATCAATCTTCAAAAATTTGCCCCTTTTAAGAATATTAAAAAGTCGTCAACTGTTTAACCCGCTATTCTTTCTTTATCCTTAAATCAAAACCCTCTTATCGGTTCGATTTCCCAAAAATCTCCTGTCTCTTATACACATCTCCGAGCCCACGAGACTCCATTGCATCT
>CAXHHS010001005.1:0-2818 GCA_964015645.1 uncultured bacterium | reverse complement strand
ATTGAAGTATAAAGATACGGTAATCTATGAATACGGCGCGTCCCGGTCTGAATGGGTAAAACTTAGCCCCAGCCCCTTCTTGTTATGGGAAGCGATAAAACGATCCAAAGAACAGGGATATAAAATGTTCGATTTTGGTAGAACCGAAAACGATAATGAGGGCCTTAGCACCTTCAAAAAACGCTGGAACGCCAAACAAAAAACGCTGCATTACTACTATCTGCCGGACCTGGGCGGTTTTAACTCCATGCGGCAAAAGGGGTTAGCGAAAAAACTGATGTACCACACTATTAAATATTCCCCTGAACCTGTTTGCCAGCTGATGGGGCAATTTTTGTATAAGAATTTTGTTTAGTTCTACTTTGATAATTTGGGTAAGAGTCTGTAAATTAGAGATTTAAGCTCCCCTCCCCTATTAGGAGAGGGGCCGGGGGGGAGGTTAAAAAGCGCAACTAAGTCGTAGCCCTTCTGGTTGTGTGCTTCTTGCCAACTTTCAACCTCACCCCACCCCCCTCTCCTAATAGGAGAGGGGCTTTAAAAATAAGAAGTTAGACAACTTCTTAAAGTAGATTTAGATAGTCATTTAAAACACGGAATAAAAAAGACCTTGAACTTGCAGAATGGAAAAAGAACCGCATACGAACACATTGCTCGTTATTCCTTTATCGCCTTTTTGTTCTTTACGTTTTTCGGCACCAGTATGCCGTTTAAGGAATCGGTTACGGATGTAGATAATATCGGAACGTCGAATATTATTAACCAGCTGGTTTTCAGCATTTTATTTTTAGCGTCTTCCATTTCGCTTATTCCCCAGAGAAAAAGATTGGTTTTATTGCTAAAGAGAGAAAAGTTTCTTTCTCTTTTTTTATTATGGTGCCTGCTTAGCGTTTTCTGGTCGGATTTCAGTTTTGTATCGTTTAAACGGTTATTCCAAATTTTTGTAGCCGTTTCGGTTTCTTTCGCGGTGCTCTTGCATACCGACTCGTTAGATGAGGTTCTTCATTATTTCAAACTTATTCTCGCCCCGTATGTGATCATATCAATTTTGTCGGTGCTGCTCATCCCCGGCGCAGTTGATGCTAAATTTGATACCTGGCGCGGTTTAACCCCCACTAAAAACAACCTTGGACAGGCGGGCCTGGTTTGTGTTATATTGTGGTTTAATCTCTTTCGCCAGGAGCAGGTGTATAGAAAAAAAGTATTTTCATTTCTTATGGTATTGCTTTCAGCCGCTTTGCTTTTAGGCTCTCAAAGTGGTACATCGCTTATTACGTTCACGGCTCTTATTAGCCTTACAACGATGATCTTAATACTGAATAATGTATTTCAATCACTCACAGTGAGTCGCTTTTTAGCATTCTTAATTATTTTTTCCGCAGTCGCAATGTTTGGCATTGCAATTCACTTTGCGCCGGATCTTTTGCTAACATTGCCGGATTTGATAGGCAAAGATATTACCTTTACCGGCAGGGTGGATTTGTGGATAGATATATTTGAGGAGGCCCAAAACCACTTTTTTACCGGCTGCGGTTATGCCGGGTTTTGGGTGGTAGAAAACGTTGATTTACTAATACTATATGAAAAATATGTCTGGCTGCCCAACCAATCGCATTCAGGCTATATCGATATTTTAAATGAAACCGGTATTATTGGGCTAACCCTTTTATTCCTGATGATCATTTTTTATTATAAAAACTTATTTAATCTAAAAGTGCAGCACTTCTGGAAGTGGTTTATTCTTGCAACTTTAATGATAAACCTTCAAGAAACGACCTTCTTTAGACCAAGACACCTTATCGGAACATTGTTTATTTTTTCTTACCTGGCGCTTTATATACAACTTATTCCTAAACGGAACAAACTCGCGCCAAACAACTCCGAACCGGTTGTAGTTAGCAACGAGCTGAAAACCATACCGGAAAAGATATAACCCTCCCTTATTGCCTTATGCCATTATTGAATGTACAACGATCCCGAATAAATCGGGGTTGTCGATAGGCCGCTCAAGTGTGATCGTTACGGAGTTAAGCGAAGCGGTCTCTGTAACGGCTCGTTTTTGCAGCACTGTCTGCAAAAACGCCTAATATTTTACGATCAAAAAAACAGCGTATATCAACTGTCCCATTGGTATAACATTTTATTACATTCCCGATAAATGCCCAAATATTATGAGGTAATATTTCATTACTATTTTGTCTCCATTATCTATGTTTTTGATTTGACATCATTTGTAAATCGTATAAAAACAAATGTTTACAGATACTTACCTGTGGTGTTTAAATTTTGGTATGCCATTTGTTCTATAAAAAGGTGACTGAAAAAAACGAATACTTAAAACAAATTGGAGTGAATAGTAAAATGATGCAATTGTCTCGGGCTTCTAATTTGAACGTTATCCGGCATAATTTTGGAAACGAAACGTTTGTCCCCAACCTGCCTTTTTCCTCAAATTTTGAACTGAATGAGGATGAAGTTCACATTTGGTATGCGTCGCTGGATCAACCATGGAATCGCCTTCAACAATTTTATAAAACCTTGAATTTAAAGGAGAGAAAGAAGGCTGACCAGTATTTATTACCGAAGGATCGTATACGCTTTATTGTTTGCCGCGGCCTTCTTAGAAAGCTTTTGGGAAATTTTCTAAGAGTCGATCCGGCACAGGTGCAGTTTCGCTACAGCGCTTGCGGCAAACCGGAATTGGTGAGCATACCGGGTGAAGAGATGATTCATTTCAATTTATCTTATTCGCACAACCTGGTAGTGTTTGTATTTACGCTTAATAACCCAATAGGTGTGGATATTGAACATGTTCAGGAAA
>CAXHHS010001004.1:0-2822 GCA_964015645.1 uncultured bacterium | reverse complement strand
CAACGTCGAATTCTGTTTTTTCTTCAGCAGCAGCTTCTCCACCACCTGCAGCAGGAACGCCTACCGGCATTGCCATCGGCGCAGCAGCGGTTACACCCCACTCTTCTTCTAACATTTTAGAAAGTTCGGCGGCTTCCAGAACTGTCAACTTAGAAAGATCCTTCGCAATTTTTGCAAGATCAGCCATTATAAGTTTACCTCCATTATTGGTAATATGATGGTTACGACTAAATTATTCGCTTTCTTTATTTCCAAACGCTTTAAATACGCCAACCAAATTCGTTGCCGGTGCTTGTAACGTACCAACAAGCTTGGACATCGGCGAAGTTAACAGGCCGACGATTTGGCTGCGCACTTCATCAAGCGATGGCAACTTCGCAAGCACATCGACCTTCTCAGAAGGAATAATTTCACCTTCAAAATAGGCGGCTTTTATTGCCAATTTGCCATCTAATTGCTTTTTAAATTTTTCAAAAACTTTTATTGGCTGGGTAGGGTCTTCGTATCCAATTGCGTAAGAGTTTACGCCATTCAGGTAATCATCCAACCCATCTATGCCAGCTTTATTTAAAGATAGCTTTGCCAGTGTATTTTTTACAACGCGATATTCGACATTCGACTCCCGAAAGCCTTTTCGTACTTCATTGATCGTATTAACATCTACGCCCGTAAAGTCTGCCATAACAATACTTTTGGCATTCGAAAACTTTTCGCTCATCTCTTGCACAATCGCTTCTTTTTGCGGAGTAGGCATTTTAAACCACCTCGTTGAATTGAATATTAATCGTTAAACTTGAACATTCGGATAATGCCGGGATTAGTCCTGGAATTCCGATGGATTCGGATTGATTTTAATTCCAGGGCCCATCGTATTGGAGATACAAACACTTTTTAGATAAGACCCCTTTGCCGATGTAGGTTTTAGGCGAACAATTGTTTGCAACAGCGTTTTAATATTATCACTTAATTTGTTTTCCTCAAAAGAGGCTTTCCCGACGCCGGTATGGATAATTCCTTTTTTATCAACCCGAAAATCTATTTTCCCGGCTTTAATTTCTTTTACGGTATTTCCAATGTCCATTGTAACCGTTCCACTCTTGGGATTCGGCATTAAACCACGCGGGCCTAAAACGCGCCCGAGTTTACCTAAATCTCTCATTGCATCAGGAGTTGCTACCAGAACATCGAAATCTACCCAGCCTTCATTTTGAATTTTTTCGATATATTCTTCATATCCGACAAAATCAGCGCCAGCGGATTTCGCTTCATCGGCTTTTTCTCCTTTTGCAACGGCAAGCACCCGGACTTCCTTTCCCAACCCGTGAGGCAAAGCAACAACACCACGCACAACTTGATCTGCGTGCCGGGGATCAACACCTAAGCGGACGGAAATTTCAACTGTTTCATCAAATTTCGCGGAAGCGGTTTTTTTGAGCAACGTTACTGCCTCTGGCAGCGAATATTCTTTTGCCTCAATATTTTTTGCCACTTCGCGATATCTTCTACTTCTTTTTTTCATCGATCTCCTCGCTACAATTAATCTTGAACCTCGATACCCATACTACGCGCAGTACCTGCAATAATATTGATCGCTGCATCGATATCAGCGGCATTCAAATCTTCCATTTTTTGGGCTGCAATCTCTTTTAACTGTTCTCGGGTAACCTTTGCAACCTTATCCCGGTTTGGCACGGAAGATCCTTTTTCAATATTTGCACTTTTCAACAACAAAGTTGACGCCGGGGGTGTTTTTGTTATGAAACTAAAAGAGCGATCTGCATAAACAGTTATAACCACAGGAATTATATATCCTACCTTATCCTGGGTTCTTGAATTAAACGACTTACAGAACTCCATAATATTAACACCGTGCTGACCCAACGCCGGCCCAACCGGGGGAGACGGGTTCGCCTGGCCAGCCGGTATTTGAAGCTTAATCATTCCAATGACTTTTTTTGCCATAGTAATTCTCGCGATTTATTGTTCCAAATGCACCTGCAAGAAATCTAGCTCTACCGGGGTTGGCCGGCCAAAAATACTTACAGACACTTTTACTTTTTTCTTTTCTTCGTTAATCTCTTCCACAACACCGGTAAAATCGGCAAACGGCCCATCAACAACTCGAATCACATCACCAATCTGGAAAGGCACTTCTACCTTTTCGACTTCGGTTTCCTGGCGCTCTACCCTGCGAAGCACATTCTCGACTTCTTCCTGGCGAACGACTTCGGGATTATTCCTGGGGCCAATAAACCCCAAAACCCCGGGCGTTTCCTGAACCAAATGCGCCGATTTTGTGTTATAACTCATCTCGATTAAAATATATCCGGGGAAAAAGACCTTGTTTTTAAGACGCTTTTTCCCGTTCCGCATTTCCAGAACCGGCTCAGAAGGCACTACAACCCTGCCAAAGTCATCTTGCATATCTTTAAATTGAATCTCATTATCAAGATGTGCTTTAACCTTGCTCTCTTGACCGGAATAGACTCTTAATGTATACCATTTTTTTTCCACGATTGCCTTACCCTACTTAGTTAGTGTAAAGGAAATTGACAATGGTAGATACAGCCAAATCCGCCACATAAATAAATATCGTAAACAGCGCCGAAATCACAATCACGACAAATGTTGAATTAATCAACTGCTCGCGTTCCGGCCAACTTACCTTCTTCAATTCTTTTTGAACGTCATCAAAAAACTGCTTGATCTTATCAATCATGGCTGCACTCACAAAACGTTTAAACTTGCCATTTATTTATTGAGCAGGCCCGGAGCTGTCTCTTATACACATCTCCGAGCCCACGAGACTCCATTGCATCTCG
>CAXHHS010001003.1:0-2828 GCA_964015645.1 uncultured bacterium | reverse complement strand
GGATTCATCAAATTTTCGCATCCGGGTGTTTAAATTGCCGCGAATATCGACGATTCTGAAACCCGGGCGAAAGGCCAGTAACTGTGCTTTTCTGCGCAAACTGCCGGTGGCAATCGTCGCATTTTGCGGCAACCATTCCAGCGATACTCCTTTTTTTGAAACTAGTGCGTCGCGCACATCCCACCTTTCAGTGATTGCGCCGATGGTAAGCTCATCGGGAATTTGGGTTGGTAAATCTTTGAGGCTGTGAACGGCGAAATCGATATTGCCATTTAAAAGTGCAACGTCTAACTCTTTGGTAAATAATCCTTTATCGCCGATCTTTGCCAGTGGCACATCGAGAATTTTATCGCCGGTGGTTTTTACAATCTCCGTTTCAAATCGAATATGGGAAAATTGTTTTTGCAGCTTTTCCTGCACCCAATTCGTTTGCCAAAGTGCCAATTGGCTGCCCCTGGTTCCAATGTGAATCGTATCAATCATTATGATTCTCCAACTCAAAAATCTCGCGCAGTACATCAATTCGCATGATGCCGTCAACGTTCATACTGCCGTTGCTGTATTGTTTTAGCTGCACCATCGGTGTATGCAACAGTTTGTTGACGATGCCGCGCGTAATACGCTCAATCTTTTCGAATTCTTCTTCATCCGTTTGATGACGATATTTCTTTAATTCCGCGTTTCGAATCAACTCAAATTTTTCCCGCAGTGCAACAATCGTCGGTGTTAAATTCAAAGATCGCCGCCATTCCTGGTAGCTGTGTAAACTTTCCAGGATAATTTTTTTGGCAGCCGGTAATTCCTGGCGGCGCTTTTTCAAATTCTGGGAAACGATTTGCTGAAGTGAATCAATGTCGTTCAAAAATACATTGGTTAGTTGATTGATTTGGGGATCAAAATCGCGCGGCACAGCAATATCAATCATAAACAGTGGCCGGGAAGAACGAGCGGGTAAAATATTACGAATGTGCTCCTTCGTTAGCAAAAATTCTTTGGCGCTGGTTGAACCAATGATTAAATCGGATTGTGGCACTAGCTGGAGCAACTCACTAAATGGTTTCGCCGTACCGCCAAAGCGGGCAGCTAATTTTTCCGCTTTATCGAACGTGCGATTCACAACCAAAAATGATTCGACGCCTCGTTTTCGTAAATGCTGTACGACTAATTCACCGGTCTCCCCTGCCCCGATTAATAATACATTTTTTTTGCTCAGATCCTTGAAAACCTTCTGTGCTAATTCTACGGCAGCATATGCAACGCTCACGGCGCCTTCGCCAATGCCTGTTTCCGAATGGATGCGTTTAGTAGTTTGGAATGCGGCATTAAACAAGCGGTTTAAATACGTTCGTGTCGCACCGTTTTCAAACGCTATTCGGAAAGCACCTTTTACCTGTCCGATAATTTGCGGCTCGCCTAAGACCATCGAATTCAATCCGCTGGTAACGCTAAAAAGGTGGCGAATGGCTTCATCACCGCGGTAAAAATAAAAGCGCTCGATGTCGCTATCGCGCAACGCCGGAAAATGCTGTTTAAAAAAAGCGATAAGCGTTTGTTTTACATTGGATTGGGTATTTGCGAAAAGGTAAATTTCACTGCGATTGCAGGTAGAGAGAATGACAGCCTCCGGCAGCGAATCGGGGTCTATAATTTTTTTTAAGGCTTGAGGAATTTCTTCCGGCGCAAATACAACTTTTTCGCGTAATTCCACCGTTGCACTCTGGTGATTTACGCCCATTACAAAGATGTCGAAGTTTTCCATATCCGAACCTGCCCAGTCAAATTCTTCTCTCGAAGAAGCACTGTCAATATTATTTATTTATTGAACTTTTATCTATAGAGAAACCGAACCGTAAATAATCTTATCCAAACCGGTGAAACGTATTTAAAAACAGGTTTACAATAATCATCGAAAAGAGAATGATTAAAAAACCGCCCAGGGAAAGATAGGCCAATCGTTTCCCTGCCCAGTGGCCGATTTTTTTTCCATAGATTACCAGGCCGTAAATAATCCATATCATGTAAGCTGCAACGACTTTGATATCAAAATGAAAAGCGCCCGGTTCAATGATTTTACGCCACGTAATGCCTAACGCAATTGCAATCGTTAAAAACAGAAACCCAATGCCAGCAGCGCGAAAATTCATTTCATTTAATTCTTCCAAAGATGGTAACCGGCCGTAGATGATATCGAATTGGGCGTTTTTGATTCGATAAAACAGCATTAAATACATGATGGCATAAAGGGTGGAAATAATTAACGCAGCATACCCCAACATTGCTGCCGAAGTGTGAAAGATGAATATCGGATTTTCTAAAATTGGAGGAAATTCCCATTCATAATCGATAAACACCGAAGAGGTGCCTTGCAGTAGAAAAACCACAATCAGAATAAAAAAGCCGGTTGTTTTTATTTTGATTCGTGATTCCACGTAGAAGTAAATCAGCATAATGGCAAACGCTAACACCGTAAGGGTTTCGAATACATTTGCTATTGGCAAGCGATGCACATAAATCCCCCGCAAACAAAGTTCGATAAAATGAACGCCCAGCGTAATTGGTAAAAGCTTGCTCATATAAGGCAGCGCCCAACGCGGCGTGCGTAAAAAATAGATTCCATAAAGATAGAGCAAAACCCCGTAAAGCACCGGCAACAGGGCATTTAAAACTTCTATAATATAGGTCATCGCTCTTTCTCCAAAATTTTACATTGCAATTAAGGAGCAAATATCACACCAGAAAGAAAGGCAGGTTTAGCTTTTACTAACGTAAAGCTAAACCTGCCCTGTCTCTTATACACATCTGACGCTGCCGACGAGCTTCTTGGTGTA
>CAXHHS010001002.1:0-2835 GCA_964015645.1 uncultured bacterium | reverse complement strand
CAGTCATGGCGTGTGGCAAAACCACTTTTCGGATCATTTGCCAGCGAGTGGCACCAAGCGCTAAAGCGCCTTCTTTATTGGCTCGCGGAACCGCTAACAATCCTTCTTCTGTAGCGACAACCACTACCGGCAAAGTTAATAAAGCTAATGTCAGCGAAGCCCACAAAATTCCTCCGGTACCAAATGTCGGCTCCGGCAGCTTATCGCTAAAAAATAGCTGATCAAGCGAACCGCCGATGACATAAATAAAAAACCCCAATCCGAAAACGCCAAATACAATCGACGGCACGCCAGCGAGGTTATTAACAGACAGGCGAATGAATCGTACTATCGCTCCTTGTTTGGCGTATTCGTTGAGGTAAATCGCTGCCATCACGCCAAACGGAACAACTGCGATGGACATCAGCAGCACCATCATTACTGTGCCGAATATGGCAGGAAAAACGCCGCCTTCGGTATTGGACTCCCGGGGATCATCAGCAACAAATTCCCATAATTTTCCCAGGTAGTGCCAGGATTTCGCCAAAACACCCATATCATTTGGTTGAAAAAACCGCACAACATGGGAAAGGCGTAACTCCCTTTCAGTGCCTTCTGCCGTTACGATGGTTAAATAAATCGAATGGTCTTTCAGAATCAGTTTTTCCAATTCCGTATTCAGGCGCTGAAAATCTTCGGCAATTTTCTGCTCCTGGTTAGTGGCCTGCCGGCGTAATTCTTCCAAAAGTTTTATGCCTTGCGGTGTTTTTCCTTCGGCGGAAATTTCCAGCAGCGAAATTTCTCGTTGAAGATTTGTTAGCGGCTCGGTTAACGTTGTTACTTCATTACGGGTATCTTCAATATTTTCACTAATTTCCAGCGCTTGGTCATGGGCCGCATAAGCATTAGCAATTAACTGCGGATTGGGTTCGGAAACAACATCGGCGCCATTATGAACCGATTTGATAAACGCATACATGTTGCCGTATTCCAATCGCTCAAAGGTAAAACCGGTTTCCGGGCGGCTTTCTTCAGCGATATTTTTGGCGTCTATCCAGACGAAATCTCGACCGTAAATATCGCGGTTTCCGATTTTTAGCTGATATTGTTTGCGCTTTTTTTGAACCCCTTCGGCGCCGGTAACAACATCTGATTTCTCAGCCCAGGATTCGCCTAAATAAACCTGGTTGTCAGAGGTTTTTACCAGGTAAAGATCGCGCGGCCAAAAGAAACCCAGTCCTTTTACCAGGATCACCACGACAATCCATCCGACCATAACCAGGGAAAGCAGCAATCCCAGGCTGGCAGCGAAAATATATGAATCGCCTTTTTTCTTGAAATAACTGATTTGTTTTTTAGCCATAATGTTTTTCCTGCATAGAGCAGAGCGCATGGCGTAAAAGAATTTTGGCGCTTTGCGCTATGCTCTCTGCGCTACGCATTAGAATCTCGCGTATTTTTTACGAAGTTTATCGCCAATTAAAGATGACAGTGTATTTAGTACAAAGGTGAATACGAAAAGAAGCAATGCCGTTAAAAATAGGATTCGGTATAGCGTTCCGCCAACCGGTGCTTCCGGAATTTCCACAGCGATGTTGGCGCTCATTGCCCGGAAGCCGTTAAAGGGGTTCAGATCGAGAATCGGTGTGTTGCCGGTTGCCATTAAAACGATCATGGTTTCGCCAACGGCGCGCCCTAAGCCTAACATAATTGCCGCAAAAATACCGCCGGAGGCTGCCGGCAGCACAATCCGCCGCACGGTTTGCCAGCGAGATGCGCCTAAAGCAAGCGACGCCGAGGTTAGTGACTCCGGCACATTTGACAAGGCATCTTCCGATACGGTAAAGATGATGGGGATAACCGCAAATCCCAGAGCAAATCCCACCACCAAACTATTGCGAGTTTGGTAAGTGATGCCCAGGTTGCTGTAAAGCCATTGTTGAAAGTTGCCGTCAAATGCCAGGTTTTCCACGGGCTGTGCAAATATGTAAGAGAGCAATAATGCCAGTGCTCCGGCAGGAATCATCAATAAAATTTCCCAGCCGAGCGGCGCTTTTACCCGGCGTTCCTCCGGCACCATTCGCCAGGCAAAAATGCAGGCTAAAAATACCAGCGGCAGCCAGAAACTCAATAGAAAAATCGTCATTAAACTTTCTTCAAAAACCGGGGAAAAATATAATCCAGCCAAAAATCCAACCACAACGCTGGGCAAGGCCGCCATAATTTCTATGGTTGGCTTTATAGACCGTGCCAGCCGGCGTGGTGCAAATTGCGCCACGTAAATTGCTGCTAAAATCGCAATCGGTATGGAAAATAGCATGGCATAAAGCGTGCCTTTTAAAGTGCCAAAGATCAATGGAATTAAACTAAGTTTTGATTCGAACTCATCCGTGCCGCCGGTAGATTGCCAGACAAATTCCGATTGTGGATATCCTTCGTACCACACTTTGCCAAAAAGGGATTTTAAAGTGCTCTCCGGATGGGGGTTTTCGAGATCATAAAAGCCGAAATTCTTTTTCGAATCTACAACCACAATGCCATTTGCCTTTGGTGAAAAACTCCCGGCAAGAATCGGGTATTCTCCCGGTTTAAATTCGACCTGTGTTTTTCCCGTGGTTGAAAAATGGAGTTTGGCAGCCCCTTGCATATCAATCGTTAAGAAATTACGATTACGTGGCGAGACGATAATATGGTGAATTGCCGATGTATGAGATTCAAAAGTATGGATTTTTCGGAATTTGAAAATATTGGCGGGCGTTCTAACCGGGAACCACGCCTCAACTTCGCCGCGGCTGTTTCCGATAACCAGCGCTTGATCTCCCAATAAATAATTAATGGCGGTTATCGCAGCATCGG
>CAXHHS010001001.1:0-2841 GCA_964015645.1 uncultured bacterium | reverse complement strand
ACTGTATGGGATCCCCTGCTGCAACTCGGCGGCCCGCAATTACAGGAACGAGCGGTAAGCGGGTATCCCCCGGAACGCGTTCCTGCCGAAGCCACCGGTGTTACGAAATTGATGCCCCCGGCAGTCACCGGCCTCGGCTACCTGGAGGCCGTCCCGGATGCAACGATCTTGGCCCTCGCCGATCCGAATGACGCCAATGGTGACGGCATCTCCGGTGTACCCAATACGATTGAGCCGCCGAATTATTTCACACCATTGCCGTCACATATTCCCACCAATGGTAAGTTTATCGGCCGGTTTGGCAAAAAGGCCGGGGCGATTAATTTGTTGCACCAAACTGTAAACGCCTACATTCAGGATATGGGCGTCACTACCGATTTTGAGCCGGTCGATATTTTTAATCACGAAGCCGGAAGTTTCACCGGCGACATCGCTGCCGATCCGGAGGTTTCCGCCGCGATTGTCAACCAGGTAGTATTTTATATCCGCACGCTAAAAGTTCCCCCCCGCCGCAACGAAAATGATCCCAATGTAAAAGCCGGTGAAAGCATTTTTGCCAGCATTGGTTGTGCGGATTGCCACGTGCCTTCGCTAACCACCGGCCCTTCCGATATTGCAGCACTAAGTGAAGTAGAAATATTCCCTTACACAGATTTGCTTTTGCACGATATGGGGCAGGAATTAGACGACGGCTACACCGAAGGCAGCGCGCTAACCTCCGAATGGCGAACCGCTCCGTTGTGGGGCATCGGCCTTGCGCAGGACTCCCAGGGCGGCAGCCCCTTTTATTTGCACGATGGCCGGGCCAGCACGCTGGAAGAAGCCATCGGCTTCCACGGCGGCGAAGCAACAAACAGCCGCAGCGCCTTTAACAATCTTTCGGAAAATGAAAAATCGCAGTTGATTAAATTTCTAGAGTCGTTGTAGAGCCAAATAAAAGCTGCTCGACACTTGGTTCTGGATGCTCGATATTTTTTATCCAGTATTCAGAATCATCTAAAGAACAAGAAATTGCTTAAGGAATATTAATGCATCAAAATCGACGAGAATTTTTGAAAACCTGCGGTGCAATTTCCACCGGTATTCTTTGCAGCAGCGGTGCGTTGGTGCTGCCAGGTTGCAGCGGTTTGCGCTACATCCCCTTCGAGACAGCCGGAAATTCTCTGGTTGTCAAAAAGGCGGAATTTATTGAAAAGCCATTTGCCGCTGTTAAAACGCGGAATTTACCGGCACCGATTTACATCTATAAACTCGATGAAGAGAATTACTCCGCATTGCTGATGGAGTGCACGCACAAAAAGTGCGAATTATCCGCAGCCGGCGCGCTGTTGATTTGCCCCTGTCACGGAAGCGAGTTCTCCAACACTGGCGAGGTACTGAATCCCCCTGCGGAAAAACCGTTGTATAAGTTTGATGTTAAGATAGACGGGGAAAATGTTTTGATTGAAATTGGATAACATTAAATATGGTTAAATGGTTGGATGGCTATATGGCTTAACCATCCAACCATTTAACCATCCAGCCATCAATCAACTTAGAGGCTGTTGGGAAATTCGCCACGAAGCCACCAAAACACCAAGTTTCACAAAAAAACTTCTAAATATTTTAGTGAAACTTAGTGCCTTAGCGCCTTCGTGGCATGTTTTTCGATTTTTCAAACACGCTCTTAGATAAGATTATCGATTTAAGATCAAAAAAATAAGGCTATAGAAATGAGAACAATTTACAAATATTTAATCTCCAGCATGTTGTTTTCTTCCCTGCTGTTCGCGCAGTCTCAACCGGATAGTCTCACCGTGCAAGACGCGGTGTATGATCGCCCGTTTATTTCCCTTGGGCAAACCGCAACTGCTATTGGCGGTTATTTGGAAGGCAACACCAATTATTTTTCGGAAGACGGTGTTTCCGAAGGATTTTCGATGGAAATGCGGCGCTTCAACATCTTTCTGTATTCCACGATTATTCCACGCGTTAAATTTTTGGCGGAGTTAGAATTCGAGCATGGCACGGAGGAGATTGCCCTGGAAACCGCCCAGGTCGATTTCGAATTTAATCCTGCCCTGGTATTCCGGGCCGGTGTTATCCTGGTGCCGATTGGTGCATATAATCAAAATCACGACAGCCCCAAGTGGGATTTTGTGGAACGGCCGCTGGTTTCTACCCAAATTATTCCCAGCACGCTTTCCGATGTTGGTTTTGGCCTCAACGGAAAGCTGTTCAGCAATTCGCTGATGTTTACGTACGATGCTTACATCGTCAACGGGTTAAGCGATGGCATTATCTTAAACGAGGAAGGCCGCACCTTTTTGCAAAGCGGTAAAAGCGAAGATGTGTTGGGAGAAGACAATAACGGCTCGCCTTCCGTTACCGGCAGAGTCGCCGCCCGCTACCGTAACCTGGGAGAAATTGGCCTATCCTACTATCGCGGCATCTACAATTCTTACCGGGTTGAGGGTGAACAAGTGGAAGAGAAACGTAACGTTCGAATTTTTGCGATTGATTTTAACAGCGAAATCCTAAAAGTCAAAATCAATGGCGAATTTGCCTTTAATTCGATTGATGTTCCGGCAGATATTGCAGAAATCTACGGCGAAAAGCAATGGGGCGGGTACGTCGAAATACTGTATCCGTTGTTGCGAAGAAAGTTATTCGGATTTGAGAACGCATCTCTGAATGCTGGCGTACGCCTGGAACGAGTAGATTATAACGATGGCACATTTTCCACCACCGGTGAAAATATTTTTGACGACGTAAATGCCCTGGCATTCAGCCTTGCCTACCGCCCCTCGGAAAACACTGGATTGCGAGCCAATTATCGCCATCACTGGATTCGCGATAACC
>CAXHHS010001000.1:0-2850 GCA_964015645.1 uncultured bacterium | reverse complement strand
ACACCAAGAAGCTCGTCGGCAGCGTCAGATGTGTATAAGAGACAGACTGATTGGCTTTCCTGAGGCGGTTAAAACGCGCCGCAAATTTGCCTTGAATGAAGAAAACGCCCATCGCTCCGCAGCGTTGGTAAATCTGGCTAAAATTGCCGTACAGTTGGGTAGAAAATTGCACTTCGATCCCATTAAACAGCGTTTTATCGAAGACGATGCCGCCAATCGTTATATCGAGCAGCCAATGCGCGCGCCCTGGCAGGTGTGAGGGATGGCAAATTAAACCTGGAGTTTATAATTAGGTTGAAAAAGTTAGCGTCAAAAAAATTCCCCTCCTTACAAAGGCCTGTCCTGAGCTTGTCGAAGGGAGGGAAAGGCGCAGCGGAGCGCAGTGAAGCGGAGCCGGGGTGGTTGAGTGTGCTGTTCGCAATCAAATCTAACCTGTTTTATCGCAGACACTCAACCACCCCTGGTTTTCATCACTTCGTGATGCAAACCTGTCCCCTCCTTTGTAAAGAGGGGAATTCTTTTAAATTCGCTACAGCGAACTTTTTGTCAAATCTTATATTCATAGCGATTTTCACTCTTTTTCTCGCCTGTTCGTCGTCAAGAAAAGCTTCGCCTACGCCGCTGGATGTCTCGATTGCAGGTTTGGTTTCGAAACTTCCGGCAGATAATTTTGTCGAAGGGAATCGAATTAATGCAACGCTTATCCAGCGCGGTAAAACCGGTATCAGTGAAATCTGCAAAATGCTTATGCCGCCCGGTGTTGGCGATGATACACACGCCCGCTACGCCCTCAGCGAATTGGGAAAATACGTTTCGCGCCCGAAAGCGGAGCCCGAGCGCCTGGAATATGTCCAGGCAATCATCGCCGCTCTTGAGAGTTCTTCTCACCCGGAAATCACTGCATTTCTTATTCGCCAGCTTGGATTGGTCGGAAAAGTAGAAAGTGTAGAACCGCTCAGCCGGTTTTTAACCGATGACCGCTTGTGCGAACCGGCAATGCAATCGTTATTGGCGATTCGTGCCCCGCAAACGGATGTGGTTTTGTTAGCGGCATTAACGGAAATAAACAATCGCAACCATCTAACGCTGATTAATACGTTAGGCGAATTGCGCAGCCAGGCAGCCGTTGAACGATTGTTGGCGTTTTCGGAAGCCAATCATTCGGCTATCCGCCTGGCAGCGTTGCGGGCACTCGCCAACACCGGTGATCCTACCGCCGCAGGCGCGTTAGAAAATGCGGTGAAAACAACCTCTCAGGCAGAATTTCCTCAAATCCTTTCTGACTATTTATTATTCGCCAAACGGCGGGCGGAAAGCGGGGATATTGAACACTGCACGGAAATTTGCCGCAGCCTTATTCAAAATTCCAGTGATACCGTTCCGCAAGTGCAATCTGCGGCATTGGGAACATTGATGGATGTGCTCGGCGTCGCTGCGATGAATGATCTCCTCCGCGCAATGGATAGCGAAAACAAACAATTCCGCAGCGCGGCACTTCAGTTTGCAGTTGATATTCCCGGCGAAACCGCTACCCGCAAATGGATCGAAAAAGTGAACAGCGTGCTGCCGGAAGCGCAAGCGGAAATTATAGAAATGTTGGGCAATCGCGGCGATCAATCCGTATTACCCGATGTGCTTCTGGTGCTGCCCAATCCCAATAAAAACATTCAGTTAACGGCAGTCATTACTGCCGCCAAACTGGGCGGGGATAAAGCAATTGTGCCAATACTGAAAATGTTACAAACTATCGAAGATCGTGATGTGATTGAAACCGTTCAGGCAACGCTGCTGCGATTTTCATCGGAAAATATGTTGCCGGCAATTGCCTCTGCTTTACCGGAAGTAACGCCGCTGGCCAAAGTTGCGCTGCTGGAAATATTAGCAGAACGCCAGGGATTTTCCCACAAAAAAACAGTGTATTCGTTCGCAGCTTCGGAAACGCGCCGGGTGCGCAGCGCTGCCATCAAAACGTATGGGAAGCTGGCGAATGGCGATGATTTGCAACACTGTATCGATCTTCTAAAAAACGCTCAAAGCGATGCTGAACGCAGCGCGGCGCAGCGGGCGATTGTTTCCGTCGCACGAAAAACATCCGATCAAAATCAAATTGAAAAAATGTTGGTGGCAGCGGTTGATAGCAGCGATAGGGAAAATCGCGAATATTTGCTGCGGGCAATGGGCCGTATTGGCGGTCAGGCATTTCTTCAAAAAGCACTAGATGATAGTCGCAGCGAGAATCCGGTGATTCAGGAAATCGCTATTAAAGCGCTGAGCGAATGGAATGATCCGGCTGCTGCTACCGAGTTGCTTCACATTGCCCAACATAATTCGGAAAGAAAAAATCGGATTTTAGCTTTGCGCGGTTATGTGCGATTGGCAGGTCAGGATAGCACGCTTTCCCCGGAGGCGGCCATCGATCGCTATCGCAAGGCGCTGGAATTCGCCGAAAACACAACCGAGAAACAAATGATATTCGCCGGGATCGCCACTCTTGATTCTCCTTTGGCGCTCGACCTGATTTCCGAATATTTGAGCGATCCCGAGTTAAAGGCGGAAGCGGAAGCTGCCATCAAAAAAATTAATTCGGATGGCGAAATGGACGCTTTAGCGGATTCCGGCAAAGCAAGTGCAAGCGAGAGTGCATCTGACGTTTTAGCCAACGGAAATATAACTGCCGCAGAGAAAGGACACATCGCACTGTTTAACGGCAAAGATTTAAGCGGCTGGCAATTGGTTGCCGCCCGGGAAGGTAGCTGGCAGGCAGTAGACGGCATTCTGTATGTTGAAGGCGACGGCGGCGGCTGGCTTTCTACCACCGAAGAATTCGCCGATTTCACATTGGAATTGGAA
>CAXHHS010000999.1:0-2856 GCA_964015645.1 uncultured bacterium | reverse complement strand
ACACCAAGAAGCTCGTCGGCAGCGTCAGATGTGTATAAGAGACAGGTAATAAAATTGATTATAAAATAAGCAATGATTAGCGGCGGAAAGCTGGCTTTTTTCTTATAGAATAGAATGAGTAGAAGAACCGTATAAACCCACATCGCAATATGAACGAAAATTTCAAATATTAATACCGGCATCCAAAGTGGATCGTAAGCTTCGGAATTCGAAGAAGTTAAAGCGTTCCAACTAGCCAAATCGTAAAAATAGATATAGTCATTTGAAGCTATCAGGTAAGAGAAGAAGCGAACGACCAATACAATTCCTACCAGAATTAACCATCCACTCAACCCCTCTAATTCCCGGTAGTCTGGCGGATCATCAACGGTTTCAACATCAATAATTGGCTGATATTGGTAAAGTTTTGCAACGCCGAATACCGACATTCCGATAAAGATTGTTGTTAGCATTAGTAACATCCAATTTAAGGTTTGCGGCTCAGAACCCCATTGCGAATTTTGGGTAAATTCATATTGCAAATAGTCATTAATTTCCTTAATGTCTTTAATATAACGTGTTGTGTTTTTTGCATCTACAACATCAGATAACGTTGAATATTCATATCGAAGTGACATTTCATTATTGTCATAACTGCTCTGGAAATGAAACCGGATGGCATCATTTTCAATCTCTTTTGTTTCGTCCGCTATATCCCAATTTTCATCCGGCAAAACAACTGAAATATTCTCGATAATTGTCGTGGGGTGATAAATACCAATTGGCATCGTTCTAACAATGGAAGCGGGAATATATATATAATCCGGGATAATCACAGGCTGAACGGGAACGGCTATGGTTAAGCTGTCATCTGAGATTGTCCAAAAATCATCGATCAGATAATATTCCGTTACAGTGATCATATTTTCCGTTTCATTATCAAAAATAGTTAAAGAGTCTGCTTGTGCACCCGGGTAAAGTTGGGAAACATAATTGAGCAGTGTTTTTTCGTATTCCTTTTTGCTGGTTCTGGCCAAAAAACCCCGCATTTCATCAGCCTTGTAGCCGTAATACATTGTTCTTATCATCAAATAAACAGGTAAATCGTAACCAAAAATTTCGTATTGGGAAAATGTTTTAATCTTTGGAAGGGCTGTTGTACCTTCCGGTATTGCGGATAGCTTGCTAACACCGTCTTTTATTAACAACCCACTTCGATAATTTGGAATATAAATGTTCTCTAACTTGCCGCGTTGATAAGGAATCGTTGGGTCAACCCAATAGTCTCGCTGGTTGAGTTGAATTTTTGCAACAACATGGTTAAACGCGTACGCAGAAGGTTGAAAATCGGAAATTTTATGCCGGTAAGCTGTGTTAACAAATGCCGGGTAAGCTTCAAGTCCCAGTTCTTTAAGCATTGTGCAAAACAGCAACGTTTTATCTTTACAGTCACCAAAGCGGCGATTAAAAACGATACCCGGCTTGCTCGGCTTGTAAGAGTTGGGTCCAATTTCGATACCCAAATACCGGACTTCATCTTGAACATAATGAAGCGCAGCCAGCACCCGGGATTCCAAATCGGGAAATTCCCGGCGAATTTCTTCAATTTTTTTACGGAGGCCAGCATCAATGTTTTGAGTGATTTGGTAATGTGTTTTTGCCCAATCCACAATCTCTTGCCAGGTCGCAAATTCACTGACCTGAACCCATGCATAGGGATAATACCAGGATGGAATATCTCCGTCATTAATAAGCGCCGGAACATCAGTAAGTTTCCAGGTGTATATATTGTGATGTTGTTGCGCTTCGGTTTCGTGCCGCTCATCGGTATGGTGACATTTAAAATACATCTTTCTGTTTTTTGGCGATATTAAACGACAATGAACCTGGTGAACCGGCAAGCTCCATTGCAATGAAAAAGACCCCATATACTTGCCCTGGAATATCGGATTTCTGCCAACTTTGGAATAAGCGAATTCAACAATATCGTTTACCCGGACATCTTCCAAAAAGAAAATGCAAGAAAGTCGGGCATCATATAGTTTTCGCTCCAGGTTTTCTTCTCGTTGAATAATTCGAGCGTTTTCAAGGTCTAAATGATTGATAATCTTATCATTTCGCAGGATTCGAATATGATGTAAATTGAGTTGCTGGTAGGATGGGTCAAAATCGATAATGATTTCAGCGCCGGTGGACAAACCGGCATCGGAAATAATTTGATATGCAATATGTGTAAAATCGGTTTCGGATTCGACCTCTACTTGCTTTTCCACCAACAGGTAGTATAAACCGGAGTTAACATCATCGGTAGGGATCGTTGCGGATTTATTGACAGGAAGCGGGTTTACCCACGCAGGCAGCGGTTTTATATCGACATTCTTTTGATTATCTTTTGCCGGAATATTTGTTTGGGCAAATAGAATACTCAAAACTAAAAGAAATAGATGAAGCCGGGTAAACACTGCCATTTTTTCAAATTGAATTAAATTTGTATTCATTGTAATTTTTTCATTTATTCAGAATGTTCAACCATTTACATAATAAAGAGCTTTATAATAATAAAAATACTCAAGAAAAATAAAATCGGGAAATTCAGATTGTTAAAAAACATTATTTACTTCTGGCGAATTAACTTAGCAGTGATGTTGGGTGCGGCAGTAGCAACCGCGGTTTTAACCGGCGCGCTGTTAGTTGGTGATTCAGTACGCGGCAGCCTGCGCGATTTAACATTAGATCGCCTGGGCGAAATTGATCATGCCCTGGTGGCCGATCGATTTTTTCGAGAAGACCTAGCAAAGAAGCTCGAAGAGAAGGATGAATTTCATCAAAATTTTGCAACAGCCGAACCGGCAATTTTATTGACCGGAACCGCCATTC
>CAXHHS010000998.1:0-2857 GCA_964015645.1 uncultured bacterium | reverse complement strand
CATCTGCGTTTGTTAGGTTTAAAATTGCGAACAGAGCCGCGTTACAGTAAAGTGATTTCCGCCCAGGAAAGCCAAAACCTGGAAAAAAATCTCGACTCATATTTAAACACGCCGCTGCTAAGTGTAGTGGTAAATTTTGTCGATATTTTAGCACACAGCCGTTCCGATTTACCGATTCTAAAACAGATTGCCCCGGATGAATCTTCCTATCGCTCCTTAACCTGCTCCTGGTTTGAGCATTCATCCATTTATACTATCTTTAAAAAATTGGCGGAAAAAGATATCACAATTTATATTACCAGCGATCATGGCAGCATCCGCTGTATGCGCGGTACAAAAGTGCTCGGCGACCGCGAAACATCAACAAATTTGCGCTACAAATACGGCCGTAATCTGAAGGCGGATGGCAAACATGCCTTTTTTATCAATAATCCGCTGGATGGCAAACTGCCGCGGCGCAATTTTAATATCAATTATATTGTAGCGAAGGAAGATTATTATTTTGTATATCCTACAAATTATCATAAATATCTTTCCTATTATCGCGATAGCTTTCAGCACGGCGGCATTTCCCTGGAAGAAATGGTGCTGCCGGTTATTAAGCTGCAACCGAAATGATGTAGTTGGAATAACGGAATGATGGATTAATGGATTGTTGAATTCGTGAAGCGTGTTGCGTATTGCTTGGATAAAAAGATCACGCAACACGTACCACGCAACACGTATCACACATGAAGCACAAGTCTGAAACTAAACAACATCTTATTCTCAAACAAACTGTCCATTGTACGAAAGAAACGGCCGCGCTGGCAATGGAATTCGCTTCCAAACTAAACCCCGGCGATGCAGTGGCCTTCTACGGCAACCTCGGCAGCGGTAAAACCTTTTTTATTCAGCAGCTTTGCCGCTATTTTCAAACCGAAGAAGAACCGACCAGCCCCACGTTTACCATTGTGAACGAATATCATACTGCAAGCGGTGAACATATCTATCACTTTGATTTTTATCGCCTGGAACACAACGCCGAACTTGCCAACCTGGGTTTGGAAGATTATTTTTATAGCGAAAATTTTTGCTTTATCGAATGGGCGGATAAAATCCGGGATTTTTTACCCCCGCAACGATATGAGATTTATCTGGATCTAATTCCCAATCAGCCGGAAGAGCGGACCATTCGGATTTTTCAGAAAAGTAGGCAATAAGCAATTTTCTGAGTTGCCGACTATTGACTAAAAAACCAAGGAGCTAAAAGTGGCAGATAAACATCTTGAAAAAGCCACCTTCGGAGCCGGATGCTTTTGGTGTGTGGAAGCTGTTTTTCAAAAACTGAAAGGCGTTCACAGCGTGGAATCCGGTTATGCTGGTGGCGAGAAAGCGAATCCCACCTATCGAGAAATATGCAACGGTACTACCGGCCACGCGGAAGTTACCCAGGTAACATTTCATCCCGCCGAAATTTCCTACGAGCAACTGCTGGAAGTTTTCTGGCACACCCACGATCCCACAACCCTCAACCGCCAGGGCGCGGATGTTGGTACCCAATATCGCTCGGTGATTTTTTATCATGACGAAACACAGCGCGACACGGCAGAAGCATCCCGGCAAAGAACTGATGCCTCCGATCTTTGGAACGATCCCATCGTAACGGAAATAAGTCCGCTGCCGGCGTATTATAAAGCGGAAGATTATCATCAAAATTACTACAACGAGAACTCCGGTCAGCGATATTGTTCGCTGGTAATTGCGCCGAAGTTGGAGAAGTTTTATAGGGAGTTTAGGGAGTTCTTGAAGAATAGCGATTTGGATTAACAACAGAAATAATGAAAGAGATTGTATGTCTTTCAATGTGTGTATATATTTAATAAATTATACACACCAAGGAGTAAGTTATGCGTACGAATATTGTAATTGATGATAAACTAATGAAAGCTGCTTTAACATTAGGTGGTTTTAAAACCAAACGTGAAGCTGTAGAAGAAGGGTTACGGATACTAATTCGCCTCATGCAGCAGGAAAAGATTCGTAAATTCCGCGGGAAATTAAAATGGGAAGGAAATCTGGATGACATGAGGACTGACACATGATTATGGTCGACTCTTCGGTCTGGATCGACTATTTTAACGGCGCTATTACACCGGAAACGAATCGATTAGATGAACTATTGAAAACAGAAATTATTGCTACCGGAGATTTAATTTACATAGAGGTTTTGCAAGGCTTTCGTTCCAATAAAGATTTAGCTACCGCCCGCGAATTGTTAGATTCGCTAATATTTTTTGAAATGTTAGGTAAAGAGATTGCTCTAAAAAGCGCCCAAAACTACCGCCTATTACGTCAAAGGGGAATTACCATTCGTAAAACAATTGACGTAATGATTGGAACGTTTTGCGCTATAAATGACTTGACATTATTGCATTCAGATAAAGATTTTGACCCAATGGAAAAACACCTGAATTTAAAGGTAGATGCCACCTGACCATCGTATTTGCTTTCCTCTACCTTCTTCCTTATACTATAAAGAACCCCCCTTGTGAAATTTTCTCTTTAAGCTTGATCAAAACATCCCAATATTGTATTATTGGCGTTTCATAATTGCTTTTGAATTTGTATATGATGCTTGATCATTAAAAATTAAAGGAGAAATACTATGAGTTTGACAACATTCGCACTTGTTTCGATGATTGCCGGGGTTGCCGGCACAATCGGGCTAACAATTTACGCTCAAATTATCACAAAATCCGGCCTGGTAAATGCTGATATGGTTCGTGCCGTTGGCGGGTTTTACAGCCGTTCTTACGACCGCGCAAAAGGAATTGGTCTTTTGGTACATTTTATTGCCGGAATTCTGTTCTCCGGG
>CAXHHS010000997.1:0-2858 GCA_964015645.1 uncultured bacterium | reverse complement strand
GTACCGGGTAATCAAGCATGATTATTCTATGGTTGTTAAAGCTGAAGATTTTATAATTGAATACTCCCAAACGAATCATATCAAATTGTATGGTTCATTTAATCCTGAAAAATTGGGATTAGATGCTTCTTATTTTTGTGATGGTATGCATTGCAAGGAAGCTGCTATAAAAAAGATTATGAATGCCGGTGAAAGGAGCATTCCATAATTTATCTAATCGTTATCGGATCAGTACCATTTTTCGTACCGCTTTAAATACACCGGCGGTAATTCTGTAAATGTAAACACCGGAAGAAATCCCCGCCCCATCAACCGTTACTTGGTGAGTACCGCCGGGCAGCGGTTTATTAATAAGCGTTTTGAGTTTCCGTCCTTCCATGTTATAAATCGTCAGCGTAACATGTTCTCGCTGCGGCAGCATGTAGGTAATTGTGGTTTGGGGATTAAATGGATTGGGATAATTTTGTGCCAGGGCAAACCCTGCTGGCAAACTGTTATTCGGTTCAATCGCGGTTGGAGGATCATAGTAAACCCGGTAGACATTCGCCTGGGTTTGGCCATTGAAGTCAAAACCTTCTTCCCCATATAAATCGGTAAAATATAATCCATCAGGGCCAAATGCGACGCCGACCACTGTTGCCCGGCCGCCACCATTGTAATTCATAAAAATTTCCCGTGAGATTACCTGGCCGTTTTCATTTAACCCAAACATTTCAATCCGCTTGCCTCGCGATGTGATGCCGGGGTGATACGTCGGCCCGGAAAGCCCTACAAAAAGCAATCCCTGTAACGTCTCCGGAAAACCGCTGCCATTACAAAATGCTACAGCCGTTGGTGCAACCGTTGGATTCCAAATATGAATAGCGCCTGGGAGCAATGAATTCGGCCAGCCGTGGTTTCCACCTGCTTCAACCTTTACCAGGCGATCATCTCTCTCCGGGCCGTTACCGCTGATGTAAAGGCGATTATCCGCTGCCCGCCACGCGCCGCCAAATGGGTTGCGCACTCCTTTGGCATAGACATAACTCCCCGGCGCAGGGTTATCCGCCGGAATGGAGCCATCAAAGTTCATTCGTAGAATTTTCCCGCGCAGGTCGGTATCCGATTGTGCGGCGGTATCAAAGAAACCATCTCCAACTTGTACATACAGCTTGTTATCCGGTCCAATCGTGGCCTGATGAATTTGATGGGATTGTACCGGCCCCGGAATACCATCGAGCAAAATCGTCAATGTGTTCATTGAGCGGCCGCCGTCAATGCTGCTCATGCGAACGACGCGATTTTTGATACCATCGTCCTCATACACCATCGTTACGAATAAATCTCCACTGAGCGGTTCCACAACGATCCCGGAAACGCCCAACTCCCCAGAACCAGGAAAGTCACCGGTTGGCTCAAAATTCAGGAGATTTTCAGCGTATGTTCGTACTTCACCGTTTTGTAAAACAACTTTAACCTGGCCGTAAAGCTCTGTTATGTAATACAACGGCGCACCGGCTTCCGGCAATGGGTTGGGTACAAAAGCGATATTTACCGGCAGGAACAGATCGGTCACTACTGCCTCTACCTTAAAGCCCTCTGGAACAACCCACTGCTCCGTTTGCCTGGACTTGAGAGATGATTCTCCCGCGAACAATTGCCAATTACAGGTTAGTGTCAGCAGGAAAACGATCATTGAGGAAATCGATTTCTTCAATTTAGCCTTCAAAAAAAATCAACTTTTAATTCTTGTAAAACAATAACTTACATAACACGAAAGAAGCAGTATTTGCTTTTCATTAAAATGCTGCTGCAAAACAAATTTTGTGGCGCAAGCCACTGCCGTAAAGCACCGCTTGCGCACACTTACGCGGCACTCCTACTTTAACATAATCATCTTTTTCATGGCGGTATGCTGCCCGACAGAAACCCGGTAAAGGTAGACGCCGCTGCTAACTTTATTCCCAAATTCGTTGGTGCCATCCCAAACGGCTGAATGTTCACCGGTTTCCTGAAAGCGAGATACCAGCGTTTTCACCTTTTGCCCGACGGAATTGTATACGGTTACTTCTACCAAATCGCGCTGCGGAATTGAATAGCGGATTTCCGTGGTTGGGTTAAAGGGATTGGGGAAATTTTGATGAACTGCAAATGTTTGGGGAATTGCCGAAGTTACTTTGGCAAGTTTAAGCGTATTTACCCGGGAATCGATTATGGAAATTTGCTTCCCTTCTTCCAACGTATGCGTTGCAATTATTTCGTTTCCAAGCATTTCGTGAAGCTCAAAGCGTGCTTCGCCATTTTCGGAAATATTAAGGCTGCGAATCGTTACCGGGTAATCTGATGCTTGCAACCGAATGATTGATTCGACTGCATCGCTAATTTGATAATCGCCTTCAAAACGAACATCGAAAGAACCAGCCGGGGCAATCGGCGGCAGGCTGTAAGCGATTTTATCAAGATTACCATTTAATTTTACATCATAATAAAGTATCTGGCTTCTGCCGGTGGCACTTTCGCGAATCTGCAAATAAGGAAAATCTGCCAGCAGCGACTTTTTAGAGAAAGCAGGCAGGCCGGACTTTTCTTTTGGCGTTACAGCATTCAAATCGAGCGTGATTTGCCCCGGAGCATTCGTATTAATCCAATAACCGCGGCCTTGTTCAACCACTGTGGCCTCCTGGTAGCTGCCGTTAAATTCGAACAAACTCGATGGAATAATCACGTTGTCGGGGTCTATAATGCTTTCGAGCGGTACATCGCCGGAAACGCCTGATATTAAATTCCAGCCAACATTCAGGTCAATTGTAACTGACGTTATTTCTGTTCCTAAAACCGGAACGATTTCACCCGCCGGGAAATGCAGCCAGTATCCAATC
>CAXHHS010000996.1:0-2859 GCA_964015645.1 uncultured bacterium | reverse complement strand
GGATGGTGAGAATTTTAGCGTGTTTCGCCAAAAAACATTTGATCGCAGCGTTATCACCTTTTTAAGCAGAGAAGATTCCAAATGAAAACAGCCCTTTACCCCGGCACTTTTGATCCGATTACCAACGGCCACATCGATGTGTTAAAAAGAGCCGCGAGATTATTTGATAAAATAATTGTAACCGTTGCCCGCAATAGCAGCAAAACGCCGCTTTTTACAGATCAAGAACGGGTTGATATCATCCAAGAAGTTTTGGGTGAAATAGAGTCCGAAGCTGAATTGACGGTTGAAATGTTTGATGGATTGATTATCGAATTTGCCCGCGCTAAAAAAGCGAATGCCATTATCCGCGGGTTGCGGGCAATTTCCGATTTCGAATATGAATTTCAGATGGCCTTAGTAAACCGCAAATTGAACTCGGACGTCTCGACAGTATTTTTAATGCCGCACGAGAAATATACCTACCTGAACTCCACCATCGTTAAAGAAATCGCTTCCTATGGTAGTGATATTTCCTATTTTGTACCATCTGTTGTTGAGAAGAAAATTAAGGAGAAGTTTCCAGGTTAATAGGATTTGGCAATAATCGCACTAAATTCCTCAATATCTTTCACCCCGGAATGTAGAACATCATAAACGACCGAATAGTCTATTCTCTCATAATCGTGGGCAAGAATGTTTCTGAAGCCAACCATCAGGGCAAGTTTTTCGGATAATGGCAAATCTATAATTCCTTGTTCTTCCAGAATATAAAAAGAATCGCGAAACGTAGTCGGTTTTCTATAATTTTTGAAGACAATTACCGCTTCGGCAAGGTCGATTGTGGCTTGAACCGCCAGGTATAAATACCTTTCCAAGGCTCCTCGAATATCAACGTTCGATTTAATTTCTTCGAGCGTATATCCTTTGTATCTCTCCAGAATTTTTAAATATCCCTGGATAGCGCTTACTTTATTTTCAAGAACCACAATTGTTTTCATTAAGAATCTATGCTTTGGTTAAATGATATTTTTTGAGCATGTAATGAAAATCGAAATATTCATTCAGTATTCTCGGCTCCAGGATAATACGATATGGTTCTCTTTCAAATAAGAGTTGACCATTTTTTATGATATTGTATTTTAACTCAGGGCTTTCGGCATTGTTTAAAATAATTAAATCGATTGAATCTGTAGTAAGGATTCGGCTCAACTCCTTCAATAGCTTTAGTTTTAGTTCAAACAATTTTTCTTGATCTGTTTCATCTAAATAAACAGCAAAATCATAATCGCTTAACGGCCCGGCGGCGCCGTTTGCCCTGGAGCCAAAGAAGTAAACCAGCTTGATTTCATTAAATGCTTCAAAAACCATTCTAAGTTGTTTTAACAATTCGCTATTCATGATGATTTTTTCGGCTTCAATTGTTTAAAGAGTTCCTTTAACTGTTTGCGCGGCATCAACTGCGTTACAAAATTGAACTGCCCGCTCTGCAAACGCTCTCCACCATCAATCGTTATACACTCACCGGTGATGTAAGGTGAGAGGTCGGACATTAAAAATATTGCCAGGTTTGCCAGCTCTTCCGCTTCGCCGTAGCGTTTCATAGGATGTTTATTCAAGAACATTTTTTCGATTTCCGGGTTGGGCATTAAACGCTCCCAGGCACCCTTGGTTGGAAACGGCCCCGGCGCAATCGAATTTACCCGAATGCCGTACGTTGCCCACTCGTACGCCAGGGTGTTGGTCATAGCATAAACCCCGGCTTTGGCACAGGCGGAAGGCAAAACAAAGGCCGAGCCGGTTTCGGTGTAAGTTGCGACAATATTTAAAATCGAACCGGCCTTCTCATTGTTTATTAAGTATTTACCAAAGTGCTGGCTGCAATTAAACGTGCCGTGAAGAACAATATCAACAACGGTTTTAAAACCGTTGGGAGAAAGGTCTTCCGATGGGCAATAGAAATTTCCGGCGGCATTATTTACCAATCCATCCAGGCTGCCAAATTCGCCAGTAATTTGGTTAATCATCGCCCCAACCGTATCGTAATCCCGAATGTCTGTGGTGTAATAAGCGATTTTCGTTCCAAATTGATTTAGTGTTTCCACAGCCTCAATCAGCTTGGATTCCGTTCTACCGCAAATAGCGATATTCGCCCCGGCTGCTGCAAATCCCTTTGCCATTGCCAGCCCCAAACCACTGCCGCCGCCAGTGACCAGGATTGATTTGTTTTTCAAGGTATCTTTCGTAAACATATTTCACTCGCTATTCATTTTCTTTGCCCGACTTCTTCAATAATTGATTTTAGAAAATTCCAGAATTTTTCTACAGCAGAAATTTGCACTCGTTCATCTGGCGAGTGCGCGCCTAAAATTGTGGGGCCAAAGGAGATCATATCTATTCCGGGGAATTTATCACCGATAATTCCACACTCCAGACCAGCGTGAATAGCTTTTACCTCTGGTTCCACACCAAACAATTCCCGGTGGATTTTCTCGGCGACCTTAAGAATTGGCGAACCCGGATTGGGCTGCCAGGCGGGATAACCGTTGTGCGCTTTTACTTCGCAACCAGCCAGTTCGCCGGCGGCAACAACCATCTCGGCAATATTATTCAGGCCGGAATTCACCGAACTTCTCTGGCTGGTCAAAAAGCTTACTTTTGTCTCATCGGTTTTGACAACTGCAAAATTTGTCGAAGTTTCCACCAAACCGGGGACTGCCTTGCTCATCGCTAATACACCATGCGGCATCGCATACAGCAGGTTTAATAAAGCATCTTGATTCTTTTTTGATATAACCGACCCGGTTTTATCGAAGCCGCTTTCATCCACGCGAATAAAAACGCCGGGATCGGCTAATTTTAATTCATCCTTGAAGGTTG
>CAXHHS010000995.1:0-2860 GCA_964015645.1 uncultured bacterium | reverse complement strand
GATGCAATGGAGTCTCGTGGGCTCGGAGATGTGTATAAGAGACAGAATCTGATCCCAATGTAAACACACTTACTTCGGGAACATCCACCCAGGGTGGCAGCGCGGCAGTGATTGCGCGTAAGGAACGCGCTGCCGGCACTGCGTATGTTGTCGTTAATATTGAGCAGCATAGCGCTAATTACATTGGCACACTGGTTGATATTGTTGAAGTAGAGGATGCCGAAACCGGTTTAATTGTCGTAGATGCTGAAGCAATTGGCGCCGGTATTACCGAATATGGCCGGGTTGTTCTTGATGGAATCGTGTTCGATTTCGATAAAGCGACCATTAAACCGGAATCCAAACCGGCGCTGGATGCCATCGTTGAATATTTGCGCGCGAACCCCGGGAAAAAATTCTACGTCGTTGGCCATACCGATGCTAAAGGAACCTTTGCTTACAACCATAAGTTATCATCCGACCGCGCTCATGCTGTCGCCGACGCGCTAAAAAAGGATTACGCAATCGCCAGCGACCGCCTGGAACCGCATGGCGTGGGGCCGCTCTCACCGGTATTTACCAACAGTTCCGATGCCGGGCGGGAGAAGAATCGCCGGGTTGAGCTGGTGGAACGATGATTTGAATATACTGACCTCGTGTTATTAACAAAGAATCGGAGACTTATGTCTTCACCACAATTAAGGAATTGAGTGGCACAAAATTTAATCAAGATGGCAAAAAAAGACTCAGATAAACTCGAGCGTTGAAATAAGTATCGATTGGTGCTATATTGGGACTATTCAGAAAACAATAGAATCACTGGTTGGGATAATCGATTTAAAAAATGGCTACTATTAGACATTTTTTTTGTCTAATAGTAGACAATTCTTGATAAACTGTCTAATATTAGACATAAGATATCAGAGGAAATAGGCAGCTAATCATATAGTTAGCCGTCTTAATCCCCCTACTTCAAAGTCTATTATCAAATTTTCATTTTCAAAGCAATTGAATAGATATTTGGAATTCGTGCTGATGAATTGAATATCAAAAAAATTGAATCCGCTTAAAATGTTAATTGCATGTCGATTCAAAAATATATACATTTGTTCACTGGTTAAATGATTAATAATTCGTACGGAAAAATTGAATTAAAATTTTAGGAAAATAGATGAACAACCAGCATTCCCCTGATACTGTCACTCCTGAAAAGCCAAGACTTCTCGAACAGGTTCGATACGCCATCCGAACGAAACATTACAGCCTGAGGACTGAGGAAGCTTATGTGGAGTGGATTAAACGATTTATCTTTTTCCATAATAAACGGCATCCGAATGAGATGAGCGCAGCAGAAATCAATCAGTATATATCCAATTTGGCAGTGAACAGAAATGTTGCGGCTTCTACACAAAACCAGGCGTTGTGCGCGATCATGTTTTTATATAAAGAAGTACTTAACAAGGATGTTGGCGACCTTGGAAATATTATCTGGGCCAAAAAACCGAAAAAGCTGCCGGTTGTTTTTACTCGTGAAGAAGTGAAAACTGTGCTTAACCATTTATCTGGTGATAAGTGGCTGATGGCACAATTATTATACGGTTCCGGTTTGCGCCTGATAGAGTGCCTGAGACTGCGAGTAAAAGATATTGACTTTGGCTATAAACAAATAGTGGTGAGAAATGGCAAAGGTGATAAAGACCGAATTACAATGCTGCCGGAGAAAATAGTAATGCCTCTACACGAACATATCCAAAGGATCAAAGAGCAGCATGAGATGGATTTAAAAAACGGATACGGCAGTGTGTTTTTACCATATGCTCTGGAACGTAAGTATCCAAATGCGAATAAACAGTTTCATTGGCAATATGTATTTCCGGCTTCACGAATATCTGTTGACCCGAGAAGCGGCCTTAAGAGAAGGCATCACCTGCATGAATCCGTTTTGCAGAGAGTCGTGAAAGTAGTGATTCAAAAAGCGGGAATTACCAAACATGCTAGCTGTCATACTTTCCGGCACTCATTTGCGACACATTTACTGGAAGCCGGTTATGATATTCGAACGGTGCAGGAGCTTTTAGGGCATAATGATGTCAGTACAACAATGATCTATACTCATGTTTTAAACAAGAACCAATTGGGCGTTCAAAGTCCAACTGATATGGATTGATATTTTTATGGACAAGAAAATAAGCAGAACACTATTGCCCGGCCAACCGGGAACAAAAAAATTATTGGATAAATTTGGTGAAAAACTGGTTTGCGTTCGCTATAAATACGACCCCAAACGCAATATGAAACTAAAAACAGTTGAAATTATTGTTGAAGAGAGCCCCTGGGAAATGGATACTGAGCGAATTCCCCCAAACAAGATTCTTTGTCTAAAGATAGGAATTAGAGAAACCTACCTCCGTAATCTGGTGAAGGCCGCCGGCGGTAAATGGAACCGGCCAAAAGAAGCCTGGGAATTATGTTATAAGCAAATAGTTGAATTAGGGCTTACGGAGCGGATCATCGAAGGGAAATGAAAATGTTCCTTGGTTGAAAACAAGTTACAAAAAAATATAGAACCGTTATTTTGAATTCCTTTAAACACATGAAATTGAAATTTATGAATCGAATAATTGGAGGGGAATAGATTGTTGAAAAGTTTCTTGTATAAGAAACATGAATTGCAGAAATGATTTACAGAGAGATTTCTTACTAAAGAAAGTTTTTTGTTTCTATATGAAGAAACATTTTGATATCTTTCTACATGAAGAAACATTTTTGGCAGAAGTTTCTATATCAAGAAACATCCCGAAGGAAGAAATGACAGCTAATTATGTAGTTAGGGCGGGTAAAAGCGTGTTCAATAAAGTTCGTCTTAAGATTAAAATTTAGT
>CAXHHS010000994.1:0-2866 GCA_964015645.1 uncultured bacterium | reverse complement strand
ACCAAGAAGCTCGTCGGCAGCGTCAGATGTGTATAAGAGACAGGAAAATATAGACATTAATCGCGCGGAAGGTTCGAAAGACCGCGCAGAAAATCGTCTAAACGACCGCCATAATGTTGATGTCATCAGAGCCGAAGCTGCCCTTCAAAGAGCGCTTACTCGCCTGAAAGTTGCTGAAAAATCTTCCACTCGCTAAAAATAATTACATTATATTAACTTTTTAATAGTGGAAAATCAGAAGTATGGGGCGAATAACACTCTTAACTGCGCTTTTCGGTTTAATTCTCTCCACTACTTACACCATCCTCCCCCAATCTAACGATCAAAATGATTTAAGAAAATTGGTTGCAATTTCCTCGGAAGTGGAAACTGACGTTGCAATTACGGAATATGTGTACAAAATGTACATTCAGGATGGTGAGCGGAGAATACCGGAAGAGAAATTTTTAATCAGCTTGATGGGGTTAGTTAACCGTGAAATATCCCGGCGTTTGGAAGACCCCAAAGCAGCCCGCGAAGACTATTTTAAAAGCCTGCATAATATGCTGGTTGAGCTTCAGACATTTCAAAATCGCTTAAGATTGACGGGTATCCGGGAGTTAGATGAGTTTAGCGAAGACCTGAGCGAGCGCATAAAATACACCATCGATGCCGGAGATATCGATTTTAGTAAGAAAAAAGTATTTGAAGAAGCGATTCAGATGCTCTATGTCTCGGAAGAGATGATAAAGCTCGATGAAATGCAAAGCCCATCGGATTTATCGCGAAAAATCCAAAGCTCGCAACAACGATTAATGACAGTGTTCGGTGAAAGCCAGGCTGATGATGGGGTTTATTTAGGCAGAAAGCCGACCATTTACGATTTGTTTGTTGAATGGCGCAAAACCGAAGAGGTAAAATATAGCCGGCGATTGGCAGAAGTTTTATACATTCGCAAAAGCTTTTTAAGAATCTCTACCCTGGATGACATTACGCACATGTTTAACGATCAGTTAAAGGTGGCCTACAAAGCATTTAACTTTGAAGAATATGAATTAGCCGAATTGCTGTTAACCGATTTGTTAGAAACCTATCTCGCCTATGGAGTAAATCAACTGGATGATGTCTATTTTTATCGTGGGGAATGTTTCTATGCCCTCGACCGCCTGATGCACGCAGAAAAAGATTATGAAACGGTGCTGGCGCAATATCCAGGGACTCCATTTTTACCGCAAGTTTACAGCCGCCTGGTGCAAATCAATTTCACGATGAAAAATTATGAAAGCGCGAAATCGAACGCTTTACAATATCAAAACCTGGCCGCGAACACCGATGCGGATTATTATGATATTCAATTTTTATTAGCAATGTCGCAATATCATTTGGGAGAATACAATCAATCAATCGAAACGCTGTTGAATACGCCGGCGGATCACTCCTACTATACAATGTCGCAATATTTTATTGGAAATGCCTATTCCGAACTCGGCGCTTATGATGACGCTGTATCCGTTTACCTCACATTAATTAACAGCAAGTCGATCCCTCCCAATATTCACTCCCGGGCATTGTATAAGATGGGATTGATTGAATATGAGCGTGCTAATTATGGTATTGCCATTGATTATTTTAATCGAATTTCATTTGAATTTTCGCGCTATGATAAAATATTAAATGCCCTTGCCTGGAGCCATTTCGAGCTGGAACGAGCTAAAGGTGAGGATGAATTTAAGGATTTTAGCACTGCCGGTTATTATGCCCGGCAATTGATGAACAATTATTACGCCTCCCCGTTTCGGATGGAAGCAACCGGTTTGCTGGCCTATATCAATCAGTTAGTTAGTAAACCGCGACAGGCGATTGATTTATACCGCGAAGTTTACCAGGAAAAAGTGAAGTATAGCTCCATCGAAGATTATCTTAAAGAACGCCAAAATTTGGAAAACCTTTACCGGAGCGCGCTAACTGCGCAGGAAAATTCCCTGAGAGAAAACAACCCCGAAGCATATATGAAAGCCACCAAACTGGCCGCCAATTTGAAAAGCGAGCTTACTTTACTAGATCTTTCGGAATCCAGTAGTGCCGGTTTGGATATTTATCGGGAAGCAAATTCTGTGATTAGCCAAATTAAAGAATCGAACCGGCTTCGATTATTGGCAGAGGAAACGGGTAATAAACGCGCGATTCACCGGATTGATAGTTTACAGATTCGGTTGGCAGCAATGCTGGAAACATTTCCACCGGAAGTATTGGATAAAGCCAGCGGCGTCAACTTCTTTGACGATCATCCGGTTAGTAAATATGTGGCGGAAGAACAATATCGCTACCAGGATATGGTTAGCAAGCAAGAAGAGATCGCCGGTGAAATGACACACATCGATGATTTGGTTAGCCGGTTGGATAATCAAATCGACCTTGCAAAAAGCATCTACAAAAATTACGATGTTGTCGCAAAATTAGAGCATAAGCGCGGCCGTTTGATGGAGCTTAAAAAGCGCTATGATTTTTTGATGGTGTCTATTCAGCAATTTGAATACAACGGAAACCCCTATCCCGAATTTAATCGCTGGGGCGATTTGGGGGCTTTTGGCATCATCAACGTTTACTTTGATCAAAAACAGCAAATGCAGAATAAGCTGGTGCAGGTGGCCGATGTTTTTGAACAGGTCAATGTTCAACTGGATAACCGCCGGCGGGTGATAGAAGATAAAATCAAAAAGATTGAATCGGAAGTTCGATTTATGACGATGAAAGCGCGGTTGGAAGAACGAAAACGCTTGCGCGCAGAACGCGAACGCGCCTTCCGGGAAAGCTATTTCGATACTCGCGAATCCGAAATTCCCGATGATATTCAACAATAATTTTTTTAGAACAAAAAGATTATTTG
>CAXHHS010000993.1:0-2871 GCA_964015645.1 uncultured bacterium | reverse complement strand
CCACGGCGATGCGTGCTGCCCGTAACGCAGTCCGGAGACCCCACTGTGAGACCGGGAGCCTGTTTCCATACGCTAAACGGTTGCGCATATTCATTTCGTAAAAATGCATCTAAGTCTTCTTTGGTGCAGCCAACTTTATTCGCTACCATCGTTGCCGTTAACATCGCAGAGATCATACAATTCTCATCTCTTACGTATTTTTCTAATTTCGCCCTGATTTGATCATTGCTCATTTATGCACCTTTCTTTTTGAAATATACTGCTTTCTAATAATTGTTGACGATGAAATCAAGCGCAATTGGCGAACTTGATTTTCCCGCTGCAATCATACAGCACTTTTTTATTTTTTTTGTGATTTATCTCTATTTTTAAGAATTCTTTTTCAAACGATTGAATAAAATTACATCTAACTTCGCAACCGATCATATAATGTTTTAAGTAAATAAGCCAACACCGCTGCATCATCGGCTAATCCCAAAGGCCCCAAAAGCCATTCGGGAAGTATATCGATCGGTGAAATTATATACAAAATCGCCAGGATAATCAGGATTATCTGGGTTTTGTTTTTGCGCTTTTTCTGCTGATCTTCCGGGTTAATTTCGATAACTTCTTCCGGCTCGATGACATCGTCATCTATTTTCGGTCTCTCATTTTCTACGGCCATTTGAAGCCTCGTTGTTGGGTGTAGATTAAGCCTCTCGGAGGTTCACAAATACAAATCCTTTGTTTATTCATTCCAGGCAATCACTTCGACTAATTCCCCTTGCCGAAGCGTGGTATTAACATCGATAAAAACAAACCCGCTGGCATCGCTTATGGATGTTAACATGTGCGAGCCTTGCCTGTTTAGCGGATGTACAATCGGATATTGATCGCTGCCATTTTGATTTTCCAGAGACACCCTGAATAGCTGTGCCCGGTTTATATTATTTTCAATAGAAGACGCCAGTTTACCGCTGATTTTCCTATAAGAAAAACGTTTACCCTGCAAATATTGCAACACAGGATGAACATAAAATAAATAACACATATATGCAGATACCGGGTTCCCCGGCAGCCCAAAGAAAAGGGTTTTATTTTTTCTGGCGAAGAACAACGGTTTGCCAGGTTTTTGGCGCACGCGCCAGAAAAGTGTTTCAAAACCACATTCGCTGGCCGCCTTTTTAACAAGATCATGCGGGCCAACGGATACGCCGCCGGAGAATAAAATTAAGTCGACATTGGCCGAAGCCTGTTGAACTGCTTTAACCGTATCTTCATAATTATCAGCAACATGGGCGTTCAATAAAACCGTGCCGCCGGATTCCTGAATTGCTGTTTCCAGCATAATACCGTTGGAATCGCGAATTTGCCAGGGTTTTACCGTGGAATCATATGGCACCAATTCCGTACCGGTTAGAATGATTGCAACAGAGGGTGTTTGGTACACCGGAACTTCCGTTATTCCCTGCGATGCCAGAACTGCCATTCGAGCAGGGTTTAGTAAAACACCTTTCGACAACAATAATTCGCCGGTTTCAAATTCCTCTCCTACAAACCGCAGGTGTTGCTGAAATTTGTTTGCTTTTAAAACCCGAAGTGTATTGCCGTTTATTTCTACTTCTTCAATCGGGACTACGGTATCAGCGCCTTTGCACAACATAGCACCGGTGCTAATTCGAGCCGCCTGCCCCGCTTGCAAAGTCTGTTCGTACGGAATACCGGCCTGGCTTTCCCCGGCAATTGCCAATTCTACCGGGCCGGATTCGTTTACCGTTTTTACATCGTCCCAGCAAACAGCAAACCCATCCATTGCGCTGTTGGTATATCGCGGGGATGGCTCGACTGCGCGAATATCTTTTGCAAGAATTTTTCCCAGGGCGTTTTTGAGGCTTACCGATTCTAATTGTCGTTCCGGTAGGTTTTTTTTAACCATTTCCCGGGCTTCCTGAATTGAAATCAACTTTTTCCCTGCTCTTTTTGAACCTGGTTTAGCAACTCTTCCGGCGTTAAAACTGTGATGGGGGCGTTGCCAAAGTTACGTAAATTGCGGCTGATAATGAAATCGCATTCTGAAAACTCGGCAGAAAATGCCGTAACAGCATCTTCAAAATCTTGAATATCCGAATTTCTGGCACTGATAAAAACCGATTTATCAACCGACGCCACCTCAAAATTTGCTAAAAACCAATCAATCATATCATTCGCACGCTGGGTATCGGAAAATTTGCTGACAGCATAAAAAATAGCCGCCAGGGAATTTCCGGTCAACACACCGTCTATTTCCCGCATCAGCACTTTGCTTAACACAGCGGATGAGTTTTCGTAATGAGCGTTATTTTTTTGGATTACGTCAAGGAAGACACTAAGATCGACTAAAATTTTCATCGGTATTTTTCCAATAAATAATCCTGGTATAATTGACGAACATTTACTCCCTCGGGAATAATTCCAATAAACGACTGTAGTTCGGGGTGGCCAATATTTTCCGTTGAGGATTGGAGCTGTTGAATATACCTGCCAATTAATTCCGCTATCGACATGCCATGTTCCCGTGCATAATTCTCCAGAAATGTGGCCTTTGCAGGCGGTAGTTCAAGAATAATCTTTTTTGTATTCTTCAAAATTGCATCGAATCATTTTGTTACATTCGCCGGTCTCCCGGTAAATATAGGTCTTAAAAATTAGCGATTACAATAGATTTGTACATTCGCTTAAAATACCTTTTTCATTACCAGCGCGTCTTCTCCATTCCGATAGTAGCGTTTGCGGTAACCAATAATTCTAAAACCATATTTTTCATAAATGGCAATAGCGCGAGCGTTGCTTTTACGAACTTCCAGCAAGGCAAATTCTGCTTTTTCTGCCATGTTTAACAAATTTCTAAAGAGA
>CAXHHS010000992.1:0-2880 GCA_964015645.1 uncultured bacterium | reverse complement strand
CCTCCTCGGCAATGCAATTTCGTCAGCACAATGTTTAGTACGCCTAATTTTACGATGGTCAGCCCCTCGCCTTCCTGGTGTGCAAGAACTTCCGCTTCAAAAATATTAGGCACATCTTCCTGGGAAACGAGTGGCGGGGCGGACATTTTATCTAGCAAAGCGTAGGGAGAACCGTATCCTGTTTTTTGGCCGTTTTTCAGGATGATGACATCATCGGCGAAATTCAGCACATTGGCCAGATCATGTGAGATGTACAAAATCGGTATGTTGATATCACGGTGAATTCGCTTCAAATAATTTAAAAAGGAAAGGCGGGTGGGTAAATCGAGGGCTGCTAACGGTTCATCCATTAATAGGTATTCGGGAGACGCTAACAGTGCTCGTGCCAGGGCTACCCGTTGTTTTTCCCCGCCGGAAAGATAGCGCGGTGTGCGATCTAATAAATGCTCGACGTCTGTTACAGCTACAATATCTTCGAATTGAAATCGGCGATCTGTTTCCGGTACTTTGCGATAGCCGAACAGCAAATTGTTTTTCACGGATAAATGAGGAAACAGCCGGCTTTCCTGGAAAATATAGCCGATGTGCCGCTGTTGAGGACGAATGTTAATTTTTCGTTTCCCGGAAAATAAGAGCCGGTTATTGAGCGCAATCTCCCCTTGCGCAGGTTGGGATAAACCGGCGATCAGGTTAAGAGTGGTGGTTTTACCGGCGCCGGAAGGGCCAAAAAGCGCGGTAAAGGCCGGGGTAATCTCAACATCTAAAGCCAGCTTGAAATCACCGATTTCTTTTGTGATGTTGATTTTTAGCATGGTATTGATTTGCGAAGTACAAATTACGCGATAGCTTGTATAAGGCCGTGAACGGCCTGAAAGAGTATCCGTATTGATTTATTAATCCCCATCCCCATCGTAAACGATGGGGTAGAAAATATAAGATAGAACCACATCAGATCATTTATGGCTTTCTTGTTAACGGCCGCGTACCGGTTTGCGTAATTTTGCGTGTATCGCGAAACAGGTTTTCCGGTTCTTCTCTGCATTCTCAGGCGTTCCGCCAATGGCCCAATTCAGTTTGCGGGACGTTACATTGTTGCCATAGTCTACAGCGGCAGGGCCAGCGCCCCGGCGCCCATCATAGAGGTTTTCAAAAACTCGCGCCGGTCCATCGAGCTTTTCAGCTCCCGAACGCTCATTCGAATCTCTTGGGAAATTATGCTTTGCTATATCGATTCTCCTTAGCCTATGTTAGAAATGCTTTAGGGAAGTATTAGTACTCTTTTTTTGCTAAAAATTAAGAAGAGCAATGGCCGGATATTGACTACTGCGGGGTTTAGTATTTTGAAACTTTTTGTAAGCGCATTGTTATATGGCCATTTACGACAGGATTTATTTAGTCAATTTTGTTTCTATCTCTTTTTTGGGTGAACTTCCAATTTCCTCTATAGGATAAATATGAACCAAATACAAATAGAAAAATGCAAGAGATATGACAAGAATTATGATCCCGATTACGGATGATTTAACCTTAATTCCCTTGAGAGAGGCTTCAAATTCTGAAACATTTGTTAATCTGCCCTTTTGAGAAACTGATTCGTTTCCAGTTACATCATTAGCAATATTATTCTTCAAAGAAATGTAAAATTGAGCTCCTGAGAAAAATAAACCTACAAAAACAATAAGAATGACTACCCAGAAAATGATAATTCCAGAGGTATGTTGCCAATCGAAAACGTTTCTCCGATGTTTTTCTGCAGATATTTGGTAAATAATTCTTGTTTTAGTTAACGAATCGAACAATATTTCTGTCAACTCTTTTTTTTCCAAATGTTTAGCTGATAGTAAACTATCTTCAATTTGAGATAGCTCTTCGTTTAAAATAGATAGGGCATCATTAGCGTCATTAGGCTTCTTATCTATTTGGGCATGTGAACCTGTTAGTGAGGCAATAAAAAAAATAAATAATGTTAAAGCATGCTTCATTTTGATTCTACCTGGCTAAATCAACTTTTTCTCTTAAGAGTTTTACAATACTTTTTCGATAATTAATGATTTGTTCTTCATTTTCAGGTGAGAATATTTCCCCTTCACGCTCCAAAAAATCTTCAATGTTTGCGGTTGTATTAAATTTTTCGTTGAACTGAACCAAAAGGGAGGCCATTTCTTCCTTAAGTTTTTCTAGTTGTTTTTCAAAGTTACTTATAGTTGGTCGAAAGTGCTCTAATGGCAATCGTTCATCAATATCACTTTCACCAGAATGATATCTCTTTGCTACTATCTGAGTATTGGGGAGCAATGTTCTAAGATTGTTGAGCTCCTTGTTTAGATCTTTCTTATCCCAGTAGCTTTTTTTACCTAGAGATAAGAGACTTAGTTTTTGGAGTTTTCGAATTTCACTAGGGACGGTGACGTAATAGTCCAAATATATGGATTGCAGGTTAATGAGTTCTCCTATCTCTGGTGGCAAAATAGTGAGCCAATTCAGGCTTAAATCTAGAGATTGAAGATTTATCAATTTTCTGATTTCAGGTGGCAATTTGATCAGATTATTTTCACTCAAACTTAAAGCTTTCAGACCGATAAGTTTTCCAATCGCCGGTGGTAAAGTGAAAAGTTTATTCGCATTTAAATTAAGAGAATGCAGCTTGGAAAACTGTGTAATCTCTGGTGGTAGAGTTATAAAGAGATTTTGGCTCAAATTCAATGTTTGTAGATTGGTAAGTTGTGTAATCTCTAGTGGCAGGGTTGTAAGAAGATTCTGGCTCAAATTCAATGTTTGTAGATTAATAAGTTGAGCTATTTCGGGGGGCAAAGTCGTAAAGTCATTCTCGCTCAAATTTAGCGAAGTCACCTTTTCAGGTTCTTCTAATGATTTCAATAT
>CAXHHS010000991.1:0-2880 GCA_964015645.1 uncultured bacterium | reverse complement strand
GCCGAAAGCTATTGCCAATGTCAAAAATGTCTTTTTACAAAAACCACAACTAAAATTATTCGCTTTTGGTTTGGCGGCAATTTTGATTATTTCTTTCGGCGGATTAGTTTATTCCAATTTTAAAGCGGATGATCAAACATTTTTACTCTACTCCCGGGCAGATCACCATTTAAAAAGCGGCGAATTCGAAAAAGCATTAATTGCTTTTCAATTGTTTCGACAAAACCATTCCGATCACGAGTCCCTGCCAGCCGTTAATGAAAAAATTGAATATATCGAAAATCAGTTAGCGCAATCATCATCCAAATTACATAAATTAATGGTGAAAGCTCAGGTAGCCTTTAAACAAAAACGCTACCTGATTCCCCCGACAGATAATGCGATAAACTACATTAAAATGATTTTGAGCATTTCACCGGACTACCAACCGGCGAAGGATTTGCAAAACAAGATTATTGAAAATTATCTAAAAGAGGCTAAAATTGCCGGGGAACGCGGCAGCTATCAACGGGCGATTGCGTACTATCAAAAGGTGTTGCAAATAACGCCCAATAGCATTTCGATTCTAAATATGATAAAATCCCTGCATAATATGCAAAACTCCCGGCAAACAAATGCAGGTCTTATCACAGCACAAAATCAATTAAAAAAATTACAAGCAGAGCGGGATAGTTTAAATTATGAACTGATGAAGCGCCGGCAAGAACTTGAAACGCTTGTCATTGATCATTCAAATTAAATTTGCCCGGCAGCAATCGAAATGGAGCCTATTTTTAAATTTAGCGAGGTGTGTGTAATCTGAAGGTTTGTAGTCATATTACACCTCCTTCAGAATTAGCTGCATCAATATAACGAAAACCCTGTATAGCAACAAATGGTGTTTTTGGATGAATAGGAAGGAGTTTATGATTCCTGCGCCGGCCTATTCGTACCGATAATGGACTTCGATGAAGTCGTATCCTGTTTAAGCTCCGGCTCCGGAATGAACCGCCAAATGATAAAACTCATCAAAAAGACCGAGGCTGCTGCGAGCAAGGTGTTGCTCAAATACCCGTAGCCGGTGTAGGCAATCCCGGCTAATGCGCCACCGATTCCCATTCCGAATTGTCCGAGGGCGATGGTTAAACTCATCATCGAGCCGCGCTGTTCATCGGGAATAATCTCGGAAACCAGCGCTTGAAAAGGACTCATCCGCGCCGAGACCAATACCATTGTGATAAAAAACAGGGCGTAGGCAACCCAAAAATTGATCATCACATAAGTGGTAATCGCCATTGTAATGCCAAGGCCGATACAGGAATTGATAATCAAAATTTTGCGACCAATGCGATCGGAAAGTTTCCCTGCTTGCGGCCCGGCTAACACCGTGGCAATACCGCCGACAAAAAATAGGGAAGCGACCTCATAACCGGAAATACCGAATGTTGTCGTTAACCATGTAGGCAAATAGACGACGTACAATGAAATCCCCAAATACATTAAGCCGTAAGTTGCTGCTGTGGCTAAAATAAAAGGCTTCAATAACATTTGGCCGTAGTTTTTGATAACGCGGCGAAGGGTTAATTTACCTTGAGCACGACGCACATTTGGCTGCGGCACGGCTAACCAAATTAGCATAAAAGCCAAATACATTGTCACTGCGAATAGTGAAAATGGCCCGCGAAAACCAAACCACTCCGCTAAAACCGTTCCCAATGGAATACCGACAATTTGCCCGGCGGCAATTCCGGTCATAATCCAACCGTTTGCCCAACCGCGTTTTTCATAGGGGAAATAATCGCCGACATAGGAAACGGCTGATCCACTTAGCATACCACCGGCAGCCCCGGCAACGGCACGAACGGAAAGCAGGGTTACATAATTAAACGCGAAATTATGCAAAAACAGCGCAAAAGCCATCGCGCCGGTTCCCAGCATTAAAATGCGCCGCCGGCCAATTTTATCGGAAATTGGACCCATAATAACGGCAAAAACACTGAGCATTATTGCGTAAGCGGTAATCAATGTTCCCTGGATGGCTTCCGGGATATTTAGTTCTGCACCGATTTGAGGTAGAATAGGAGAGATGATCATCAATTGACTACTGGCGGAAAACATCAATAGCCACAAGGCAAAAATGATGACATAGGGATTGGAGTGTTTAATAACCATATGCTAATTTGCACAATTCGTAGTCGAAACGGAAGGCGAATTTAATACAGTGTTGGCAGGTTTTGCAATCGACTTTTGCGCTCTTTCCGAATTACACTCGGATGTCGATTGCGGTTGAGAAGATTCTTTGGGAATTTTGTTAGAAATTCCCGGGGTAATTTCCGAGATTATAGCATGATTTGCATTCATCAGCAAATTGCCATAACTCAGTGCATTAAAATTTAGCATTGCAAATAAAACGCTGGAAATTAATGCAACAAAAATTTTACATATCTTTTTCAACATAACATTTCCGAGATATTACAAATTTTAAAACAACTTAAATACGAACGAGGATCGGAGGTTTATGTTTCTAAAAGACAGCTTTAACTGAAAATTTTTTTGCAAGAAAATTATCTGAGGATTCTATCCAATTGGAGCGGGTTGTGAGTGTGGGGCAGTAGAATAATGGAAGACTGGAATGTTGTATATTTCCACTTTCGCGGCATAAAGAGTCTACTTTTGCCAAAAGGAAGGAGAGAATAAAATCACCACGGTGTATAATTCCAACCGGCCCATCAGCATCAGGAGGGACAAAAACCATTTTCCAACTATTGGGATTTGGGCAAAATTGTCTGTTGGCCCCACGCTGCCCAGGCCAGGCCCGATATTGCCCAATGTTGCTGCGACTGAACCCAAAGCGGAAGTAAAATCCAATCCCATCTCTGCCATTATGAACACCCCAAATAC
>CAXHHS010000990.1:0-2890 GCA_964015645.1 uncultured bacterium | reverse complement strand
ACACAGGTTTAGCCGTTGTTAATACCGATTTGGAAAATGCAACATCTGAAAGTAGAGACGCCCAATCCACTTCAGAAGATTTAAAAGAGTCGGCCACGGAAAAACCTGCAATCTCGACACCCGCAGTTTTGGCAGCAACCGACAAACCTGCAAACCCGGTTGCCTCGACAGATGAAAAAATATCCTCGGTTTCACTGCCGGACAGCGGGCAGCCATTATACGAAGATAGCGCCCTATACGCGAGAAAATCCGCCGAATTTAGTAAAACCGGCGAGGAAAATATTGCGGATGAAAATCTGCCGGATTCGGGGCTATCCCCAAATGCGCTTTCCACTATGTCATTTGAGCTAACGGCTGTCCCAACCGTGAGTATTTCTGCATACATAAACGATAGTATTATCACTTCGCCAACAACTCAATTGCACACATTTACACCGATCACGCCGCTGGCTATGGTTTCCGTGATAACGGAGAATACACTTTTGGATTCGATTTTGGGTAAAGTCGAAATCGACCCTGCCGGGAATTCTGCCAGTGGTTCAACTGCCCCGGAGAATATAATTACTCCTGATAGCGTAATTCTAGAAGCAGTAAAATCCGTTGGGAGTATTTCAGAGCAAATCGATGAGCCGGATGTCTCGACAACGGTTACGGAAAACCTGCAAATCGTAACCGCGGTGACATCTTTCGATAACATTTCCGGTGCGGTTGATGACGCCTACGCTGACTCTTTGATATACAATTTTTTGATCGACACAACTAATTACAATAATTACACCCAGGTTCCGGATGAATCGTTTGTTTCTTTCGAGAATATTTCGAAAGCTCCTGCGATTTCCGACTCAGCCCTGGCCGCGAAAAAATTTGATGCAAATATCATTACTCAACCGGCTGAAGACACAGATACAACCACTATACCGGATGCTATTTTTAACGAAGAGAATATGGCAAAGCCGGGAACTTTAGAATCGGCGTCCAGCGAGGTGGCAGTTGGTGATGTGATTTCCGTTAGGACGAAACACTCGGTAGTTTCGAAGGCGGTTGATGAGAATTTAAGCGAAACACCGCGGCCATCCGAAAAAAACAATCCCTCGATCAACCAGCAAGAAATAGCCTCCGCGCAGCACACGATAACCACGGCGGATTCCGAATACCTGCGCATCGAAATTGCCAAACAGTTTGAAGAAGAAACCCAGGGAATAATCGAGACGGAGAACCTTGCCCGGGCTAAATTTTATTTGTCGAAGAATTATGGTGATCCGTACGCTCCCACTGCGAAATTTCGGTATCGCATTCCTGCCAAAGGAACCGTACAGTTAGAAATTTTCAACGAAACCGGCCAGCGAGTTCGCACGCTTGTAAATCAAGTTCAGGAAGCCGGGGATTATAAAATTGAGTGGGACAAAAAAAATAGCGCCGAGCAGCCGGTTGCCAGCGGAGTTTACATTTGCCGCCTGGAAACCGGGGCCTTTGTAAAAGCGCAGAAGATTTTGGTATTGCGATAGTACAATATTCGATCTTCCACAAAATCCTACTATTTGTAACTTCTATTTGCAATAAATAAATCGATATACCGTTGGCAAATTAGGCAGGCTAAAGAATGCACTCTTTGAATATCCGAATATTTTTTGATTTGTAATTGCTCGGGTAACGCAGATATTTGATATAACTTGCTTCTTACAATCTCCTCTAATGTTGCTTTATCAATAACCAAATGATAAAGTCGCTGGTTAATTTTGTATTGAATAGCGCTTAAATACAACTCATCCCAATCGATCAATGATATCATTTCATCTGAAATTTTATTGATGCTTGGTTTTGGTGCTGTCGTATTTGGGCCGCTTTCAGAATCTGAAGTAACGAGCTGAGGTCGAATATCAATAATAACTCTTTGAACGATGTTTTCATCAAATTTCAAACAAATATAATTTAAATCATTTTCTCTTTTTTCTTCAAATGGTTTTGAACCAGTAGCAGGTTCAAAACCATTTGAAGAAAAAAGAGCCGGATGGAATTCTTCCTCATTGATATCTTCCCTTTGAATCGCTTCCAGAAAGGCATTTATGTAATTTGCATTTAGGCCAAATACCAGGAGAGTTTGTAAATTCTTGAGCAAGTAATCTGCTGTTTTTTCACGTTTTAGCGAAAATTTTTTTCCTTTCAATCGCACGCCGCGGCCAAATAACTGAACAATCTGCGGGCCTTCGCCTTTGCCCATGTTCATTAGCACCATATTGGAAACTCGCCAGCTATTCCAGCCTTCAATAAATTTTTTGGAACCGATTAATATATGAATAGGGGAGTGGGAAGAATTAATTTGCGAAAAAAGTGATTCACTAAAGAAATCCATTTTTATTTCGATACCGGCGTTTACAAGATTTTTTTTTAAGCCCGGCACATTTCCCACGTTGATAACGCCAAAATAGTTTTTACTATTCGCACTCTTTAAACCAATCTCGCCGCTGGCATTTTTGATTTCCCATAATTCCAGACCGCCTTTTTCTCCAAACAGGTTTTGATAAATCTTCGATGGGTTGAAACTGTTCGATTTCTTTAAATAGGAGAATCGTTGTTTAAGAATGTTCCTGTGGTTGGCTCCAAATACCTTGTTTTTGCCTTCAATAATACTGTCCGTATTTTTTTCAAACCGTTTTTCATTTTCCAACACATGTTTGAGGAATAACACGACCTTGATAACATCCGATTCCAATTTTTCCCCGGCAACCCGGCTGCCAACAAATATCCATAACGGCTTTTCGATTTGATACGCTGCCATTTGCTGTTGGTTTTCCCGGTAAATCAGCAATTGCTCGTAAAAAGACAACAGTGCAGCCGTTAGCAATCTGTCTCTTATACACATCTCCGAGCCCACGAGACTCCATTGCATCGC
>CAXHHS010000989.1:0-2891 GCA_964015645.1 uncultured bacterium | reverse complement strand
GAGAAATAACATGAACGATGCAAAATTTGATGAAATTCGACAAACAGTAAGAGAAAAATATGGCGAAGTTGCCGTTTCCGAAAGTTCCGGGTGCGGATGTTCGCCTTCCTGCTGCGGGGGAGAAACACACCACTCCCTGGAAACCGATTCCGGGCGAATCGGTTACAGCGCAGAAGAGGTGCTTGATGCCCCGGCGGAGTCCAACATGGGATTGGGCTGCGGCAACCCGGTGGCTATCGCCTCTTTAAAACCGGGAGAAACGGTTCTGGATTTAGGCAGCGGCGGCGGTTTCGATTGTTTCCTGGCGTCCAGAAAAGTTGGCGACAGCGGCAAGGTAATCGGTGTGGATATGACGCCGGAAATGATCTCCAAAGCACGCAAGGCAAAAGCTGCCGGCGGTTACGAGAATGTGGAATTTCGCATGGGCGAAATTGAGCATATCCCGGTAGCGGATAATTCGGTAGATGTGATTATTTCGAACTGTGTAATCAACTTATCGCCGGACAAACCGCAGGTATTTCGCGATATATTCCGGGTACTCAAACCCGGCGGGCGTATTGCCGTTTCCGATATTGTGGCAACGTCCCCGCTTTCCGAAGCGCTACAGAAAGATGTCGCGCTTTACGTCGGTTGTGTTGCCGGTGCAATGCTGGTTTCCGACCTGGAGGCAATCCTAAAAGATGCCGGGTTTAAAGACATCAAGATCGCTTTAAAAGAAAATAGCAAGGAATATATTCAAGGCATTATGCCGGGTAAAAACCTTGAAACGCATGTCGCCTCTGCCTACATCGAGGCAGTAAAACCCTAAATGGTGAAGTAATTTATCTTAGGAGTTTATACTTTTCTCTAAAGAAATGTTTGCTTAAACTGTCCCTTAATTTACGCGAGGAACAGCGGAGAATGTATAAACTCCTTTTTGAAAATGAAGATTTTGTTGTTGTCGATAAATTCCCCGGCGTCGATTTTCATAAAAGGGAAAAGGCGTTCGGGTTGATGGAAACACTTCGATCCGATTTAGGGATTGAATGCCTATTTCCCGTTCACCGTCTGGATAAAATGACATCCGGCATTCTGCTAATCGCGAAACGAAAAGAGATTGCTGCGGAATTATCGAAGCGTTTCCAAAATCGCCAGGTTGAAAAATATTACATCGCTATTTCCGATCAAAAACCCGGGAAAAAACAAGGGCTTATCCGGGGCGATTTGGAACGCACTCGCCGCGGCGCCTGGAAGTTGAGCCGCTCGCAAACCAATCCCTCCATTACCCAATTTTTCAGCAAATCAATCGGCAATCACTTGCGATTATTTCTTCTCAAACCGCATACCGGGCAAACCCACCAATTGCGGGTTGTTCTAAAAAGCATTGGCGCACCGGCATTGGGCGACCCGGTTTATTACAAATCCAGCGTTAGCCGGGTCGATGTTGATCGCGGTTATTTGCACGCGTTCGCAATCAAATTTCGATTAAACAAAGAAATCCATCAATTTATTAAACTGCCGGATACCGGCCATTATTTTAATGATGATGCGTTTAAACAAGAGATGAGCACATTTTCCCAACCATGGGAACTAAACTGGCCGAATCTCAAGTGAGCTGTAACGATGCAGCCTACAAAATACACGAAACAAACAAAATTTCTTTTCGTGTCTTTAGTAGGCTGAATAAATACAATGAAGCAAAATATAAATCGCCAATCGCTCTATTTTTTCCTGATAACATTTCTAATTACCTGGGGATGCCACATTCCCTATGTCGCCTCTATAAAAGGGATATTGCCATTCCGGCCACCGGTGGCGCTTTTATTCCTGGGAGTTTTCGGCCCATTAATCGCCGCGTTATTTTTAACCGCGTATTACAGTGGTATGGAAGGTGTCAAAGGTCTACTAAAAAAGTTTTTGATATGGAAAGTGAGCTGGAAATGGTATGCAATCGCGTTGTTAACGGCAGCCGCTATTCGTTTTGCGGGGTTGGAAATTTTAGCAGTATTCGAAGGGCCGCTGCCCGGTGTTACGTTTGTTGATCCGGCAGTGCTGCTGCTTTCTCTCCCGCAATGGATTTTGATTGTGCCGATTGAAGAAATCGGCTGGCGGGGATATGCGCTGCCGCGGCTGCAAACGAAATTTAATGCCCTTAACGCCAGCCTGATCCTGGGAATTTTGTGGGGGACCTGGCATGTACCGCTAATGTTCATCCAACCGAACCGGATGATCGGCGGTTCGCTGGAATGGGGTATTGGCATTTTTTTGCTATCCACACTGCTAGCAACCATTTTTATGGCCTGGATATACAACAGTACCAACGGCAGCTTGCTAATTGTAACGCTGTTTCATGCTGCGAATAATACGGCATTCAGCATCTTCGATTTACCGGTAGAGTATCAATTTCCTCATATTTTGATAACGTTGTCACTGGCGGTTCTCGTCATCATTTGGGTTGTTTGGCGAAATGGGGTAGAGAATTTATCTAATCGAGACCGTGTTAAGCAGTCGGAGGTGGGGCCCACGACAACCACGAAATAACGCAAAAACTCACTCATACCGCAACGCCTCAATCGGATTTGCCAATGCCGCTTTAATCGTTTGATAACCAATCGTAATTAACGCGATGGCCAAACAGATTACCGCGGTTCCCACAAACACCTCCCAACCAATAACAACACGGTACGGAAAATCCGCCAGCCACATTCCCATCAAATAAATCGCGGCTGGAATTGCAAAAATGATGGCGGCGAGCACCAATCCCAGGAAAGAGCGCGAGATCAGGAAAATGATATTCCCGATGGAAGCGCCAAGCGTTTTACGGATGCCGATTTCCTTCGTGCGTTGGGCAACGGTAAAAGACGCCCTGTCTCTTATACACATCTGACGCTGCCGACGAGCTTCTTGGTGTA
>CAXHHS010000988.1:0-2891 GCA_964015645.1 uncultured bacterium | reverse complement strand
ATGCTGCCTGTGTAGGTAGGCTTACGAACTATTTCGGTCAGCTTTCTAAAGATAAGTTTATTGTCTGGGTGCAAAACCCGCTTCGAATAGATGAGTATTCCGAACCCGAACCGGATGTAGTGTTGCTTAATCACCGCGATGATTTTTATGCAATGCGCCACCCCGAACCATCCGATGTGCTTTTGGTTATCGAAGTCGCCGATACAACGCTTGATTACGACCGCAAAATAAAAATCCCCCTCTACGCCCGTGCCGGTATTCCCGAAACCTGGTTGGTTAACCTTGTGGCAAACACCATCGAAGTTTATCGCCAGCCAACTGCAGCCGGTTACCAATCCGTAACCACGTACAAGCGCGGCGAAACGTTGTCTATCCAGTTACTTTCGGATATTTTTGTAGAAGTAAATGCAATTTTGGGATAATTGATAAAACCAAAGAATTTGTTAAATCTTAAGTTTAACGCCTTCCCTATTAAATGAAAACCTTGATACCGGTCGAAAAAAATCTAAAACGTCTGCTAAGCCAGGAAGATACCGATAATGATCGCCAAATAACAGTTCTCGATCACGGGCCGAAACGCTTTTCCATCGAAGCAGTTGATGGAAAACGATTTGAAGTTGCCGGAACCTATTTCCTTTCCAATTTATTACAAGAGCTGGCTTTGGCGCGTGATGCCGGAAAAGAGGTTGCCGAATTAGATTCCAAATACCTGTTCGAAAACCCGGTTAAACGTATTTCGCGCATGATTCGCGATTATTATTGGGATGGATTGACCCGGCGCATTGATGCCGAGGGTTTAGCAACCATCGTTAGCGATGAAAAGGCTGATGCCGCGAATCCGCCGCGGATTTACGTACCGTTTGCTGATAACCAGGCGTTAAATTACTATCAAGGAATTGTCCGTAAGCAAATTATACCGAATCTGCAAGTCGTTCACCTTCCGAAAAATATCACCCCGGAATACGTTCGATCTATCCATGACGCACCCGGAATTCTCTCTCTCGCGCTGGAAAAAGACGATGACGGTAAACTCCGCGGAACCCCATTTGTAGTGCCTGGCGGCCGTTTTAATGAGATGTATGGTTGGGATAGTTTCTTTGAAGTGCTCGGTTTGCTGGTCGATAATCGCCTGGAATTGGCGAAGGCGATGGTGGATAATTTCGTCTATCAAATTACCCACTACGGTAAAATCCTTAATGCCAATCGCAGCTATTATCTCACCCGTTCCCAACCGCCTTTTTTAACCCAAATGGCTTTGAATGTGTATTTTTTTCTTCCATTAGAAGATGAAAATAAACAATGGTTTAAGCATGTTTTTCGAACCGCTGTTCATGAATACCATACAGTTTGGATGCGCCCTCCTCGCTTAACGGAAACCGGGCTAAATCGCTACTTCGGCAGTGGTTTAGGCGTTCCGCCGGAAACCGAGCCGGGGCATTTTGATGCAGTGGTAAAACCATTCGCCGAAAATACCGGAGTCGATATTCAGACATTTTCCCATCTCTATCAAGCCGGAAAAATTAAAGAACCGGCGTTGGATGAATATTTTATGCACGATCGCGCGGTAAGGGAATCGGGGCACGATACCAGTTATCGATTGGAAGGTTGTGCAGCCCACCTCAATACGGTTGATTTGAATGCGCTGCTTTACAGATACGAAATCGATATTGCCAATGCGATTAAAATGCAATTCGATGATGCGCTGGAAATGCCCAACGGAAGTATCGAAAAGAGCGATGGGTGGTATGCCCGCGCAGAAAAACGCAAACAATTGATGAATGTGTTACTGTGGAATGAAGACCACGGCATGTTTTTCGATTATGATTTCATTAAAAAAACGCAAACCGGTTACGTAAGCGCTGCGACTTTTTACCCGCTGTGGGCAAATTTAGCAACACCGCAGCAAGCGGAAATTTTGATACAAAAAGCGCTTCCTTTGCTGGAAGCACCCGGCGGCCTACTCTCCGGAACAGAGGCATCGCGAGGAGAAATTTCAGCAGAAAGGCCGCCTCGCCAGTGGGATTATCCCTTTGGCTGGGCGCCGCACCAAATGTTGCTATGGCGCGGGCTGGAAATTTACGGCTATCACGAAATCGCCCAACGGCTCGCCTACCGCTGGCTTTACACCATTGCTCGTAATGCGACGGATTACAACGGAACCATCCCGGAAAAATACGATGTTGTGAATCGCACTCACAACGTGCATGTAGAATACGGTAATGTCGGCACTGGCTTCGATTATATAACTCGCGGAGGATTTGGGTGGACGAACGCTTCCTTTCAGGTCGGTTTAACCTATCTTTCCGGGAAACCGGGGAATTCTCTAAGGAATTTACTTCCGCCGGAGTGGCTGTTTACAGGATTTTGAGCGATGTCGAAAATCCTATCCTTAATCATCATTTTAATAATTGCCATAGCCGGATGGTTTCTTTGGTTTCAACCCTCCACCAATAACATTCTCGAACAATTACCAAATCCTGATACTAACAGTATAGAAAAACAGGTGGCCGCCAAACTTGCCTCCCTTCGCCAGCGCGTACAGGAAAACCCGCAATCCGGCACGGCCTGGGGAAAATATGCCATGAACCTGGATGTGCATGATTTTAAGAAACAGGCGCTTTTCTGCTACCAACAAGCGATAGAATTCGCTCCTAAAGAATTCCGCTGGCCTTATTATTATGCTATTTTGTTGAACGAACGAGGTTTGCCGGATGCGATTAAATGGTTCGAGAACAGCCTGACTTTAAATCCTTCATACGCACCGGCTTTGGTACGCTTAGGGCAGGCATTGCAGAATGCGGGACGTAACGAAGCCGCAAAACCTGCTTTCGAAAGATCGTTGCAGGGAGAAAAAAAATTAGCACAAGGATTTATCGGTTTGGCACAAATTG
>CAXHHS010000987.1:0-2892 GCA_964015645.1 uncultured bacterium | reverse complement strand
ACACCAAGAAGCTCGTCGGCAGCGTCAGATGTGTATAAGAGACAGTCACAGAGCCGCAGCGCAGCATCATATTTCCGAAATAGGGATTGAATACTTCCTCAGAATCACTTAACCAATCTCCGCCGGTGTAATCAAAGGCCATAGGGCAATGTTGAACGTACAATGATATTTCCAGCGGGCCGTGATTTTTTACAACCTTGATCAGCGATTCCGAAAGGTAGTAAAATGCCAGCCGCTGATCCATAATATCTTCTGCGGCAGTAAGCGAATCGATGGCGTTTGCTAAACTCTCATGTTGAATTTTCCACCCGGCAGCTAAATCCTGCGGAACCGATTTTCCATCGATTGCCGAAAGCGCTGTTTCAAAGGATTTTGCCTTCTCCATTGCAGCTTCAGCATTACCGGCAACCAGCGCATCTTTTAGTTCAAGATAAGATTTTACGGCAACAGAAAGCTGGGAATTAAATTTCGCAGAATGATCATTTGCTCCGGATTGCGATCCGCAAGCAGTAAAGATCAAAGTCACCACGATAAATCCGATTAAGGTTTGCTTCTTCATTGTAGATTACCTCCGTTGAGTTTATGGTTTCTACCTAAATCCTGTTTAATTTATCCTTTTAAAAATTTCTCCCTGTAGTTGTTGCTACAGTATTACGATTTCAGGTTCCTTTCCTTCAATGCACAATACAATACCGGTACGACAAACAGCGTTATCATCGCAAGTAACATGCCGCCGAAGGTGGGGATTGCCATCGGTACCATAATATCCGAACCACGCCCGGTGGAAGTGAGCACCGGCAGCAAGGCTAAAATAGTGGTGGCGGCGGTCATCACTGCCGGGCGAATGCGTTTTTCTCCTGCCGCTATGGTCGCAGCGCGAATTTCTTTTATCGATTCCGGCTGGCGTTTGGCAAATACCTGGTCGAGGTAGGTCGCGATAATCACCCCATTATCAGATGCAATGCCGAAGAGCGCTAAAAACCCCACCCAAATGGCCACGCTCAAATTAATCGGCTGCACTTGAAACAGTGAACGCATATTTTCTCCAAACAGCGAGAAATTCAGAAACCAATCCTGCCCGTAGAGCCAAATGAGAATGAATCCGCCGGCCCAGGCGACGACAATCCCGGAAAATACCAATGCGGTGGTGGAAACGGATTTAAACTGAAAATAAAGAATCAGAAAGATGATGAACAGCGCCAGGGGCAGAATAATGATCAACTTTTTCTCTGAGCGTACTTGATTCTCGTAACTGCCGGCAAAGGTGTAGCTGACACCGGCAGGCAAGTTGAATTCGCCGCTGTCGATTTTTTCTTGCAGAAATTTCTGCGCTTCACGTACCACATCAACCTCAGCATACCCCGGTTTTTTATCGAATACAACATAGCCGGTCAAAAATGTATCTTCACTTTTGATAACCTGCGGCCCGCGAACATATTCGATCTCCGCCAACTGGGCAATAGGGATTTGCGCGCCGCCGGGTGCCGGAACCAGGATTCGCTTTAGCGATTCGATACTATTGCGCAATTCCCGCTGATAGCGAACGCGCACCGGGTAGCGCTCACGGCCCTCTACCGTGGTAGTAATGGGCCGGCCGCCAATCGCAACGCTAATCACATCCTGCATTCGTTGCAGTTGAATGCCGTAGCGGGCAATCGCTTCCCGATCAATTTTGATTTCCAAATACGGTTTGCCGATAATGCGGTCGGCGAGCACCGCCGCCGGTTCTACAGATGGTATTTCCTTCAAAAACCGTTCGATTTGCAGGCCAACGTTTTCAATCGTTTGGAGGTCGGGGCCTTTTACTTTTACCCCCATGGGCGCGCGCATACCGCTTTGCAACATTACAATGCGAGCGGCAATCGGCTGCAAGCGCGGGGCGGAAGTGCTGCCGGGAATTTGCCCGGCTTTTACCACTTCATCCCAAATATCATCCGGTTTGGTGATGCCGCGCCAGGCGCTGCGACCGGAGTTTAACTCAGAATTCAAAGCGGGCCGCCAGAGGCGAAAGGGCAGCCCATCCTCATCCGGGATCAACATGCCGCTGTTATCGCGCTCAAATTTTCCACGAACTTCATAAGGTTGACCATCCGGGGCGTTTAGCGGCTTGCCGTATTCATCACGAAAATAATCGGTATCATTGGGATTAAATCGAAAGGTTTGCCGATTACCGTTACGGTCGATAATATATTCTGGTTTGTAATTCACCACCGTTTCGATCATGGAAATCGGCGCTGGGTCTATCGGGGTTTCCGCACGGCCTAATTTTCCGACAACTGATTCGATTTCGGGTATATTATTGAAGGACATATCCTGTTTTTGCAGCACATCCCGAGCCTCACCGATGGAGGCATGGGGCATGGTGGTTGGCATGTAAAGATAGGAGCCTTCATCCAGCGGCGGCATAAATTCTTTTCCCAGGCCGGGAAAGCCGTGCGCAACGGTAGAGATTGGCGGAACGGACCGCAGCGGCTGCGGCATCCAACCGAAAAAGAAATCAAATCCCAGCCAAATCAATCCTCCCAAAAAGGTGATGAAGGCTGCAATGGAAATAAAGGCTGTTTTATGATCGAGCGTCCATTGCAACATTCGGCTGTAATATTTTTGAAAAACGCTAAACGCGAATAACAGGCCGCCGATTAAGAAAGTGACAAATAACAGGTTCAGCAGCAGCCCTCTTTCCGGCCCCAGCGGCAGCCAATGCTTTGCCAGCAATATCGCCACAACCAAAACTGCCAGGTAATTGGTTAACGCCTGCGCTCGTTTTGTAATCATTACCGGAAAACGATTTTCGAAAAGCTGATAAGCGCCGAAGGCAACCAGGAGCAATCCAATCCACCAGTTTAACACAAACATGCCAATGAAACCAATGGCGACGAATCCGATATAAAT
>CAXHHS010000986.1:0-2898 GCA_964015645.1 uncultured bacterium | reverse complement strand
CCGGAGCAACATCTATCCAAATTGATTGGAAGCCACCGATTGAGGTGAGCGAATCGGCGCAGAAAGCCATTGCCGCGCGAAAGAGTGACATCGACGCCGCTAATCAAAAAGCAGCGGAAATCATTTTAAGCGGAATGCCGCAGCTAATCGGGTTGGAAAAAGCGATTGATGTAATTTCCGGGATGAAGCCCAATCTTTTTCTCCACGCCGGGCCTCCGGTAACATGGGATCTTATGTGTGGGCCGTTGCGGGGAGCTATTTTAGGCGGATTGATGTACGAAGGAAAGGCCGGTTCGCCGGAAGAAGCGGAAAAAATGGCCGCTGCCGGGGAAATCGAATTTGCGCCCTGCCACGAGCACCAAACCGTTGGCCCGATGGCTGGTTTGGTAACGCCCTCCATGCCGGTTTTTATCATCGAAAATGAAACGTATGGCAACCGGGCGTTTTGCACTATGAACGAGGGGTTGGGCAAAGTGCTGCGCTACGGTGCTTATAGCGAAACGGTGATTCGCAAATTGAAATGGATGGAAGACGTTCTCTATCCCGCCCTAAAAAAAGCGGTGGAGAAAACCGGTAAAATCGATTTGAAAAACATCATCGCCCAGGCGTTACACATGGGCGACGAAGTGCACAATCGCAATCGTGCCGCAACCTCCTTGCTTTACCGAACGTTGGCCCCGGCAATTGTTACCACCGGCGATAACCCCAAAACCGTCAGCGATGTTTTGGAGTTTATCAACGGAAACGACCACTTCTTTTTGAATCTCTCCATGCCCGCCAGCAAAGCAACCTTGGATGCTGCCCGCGGGGTAGAAAACAGCAGTGTTTTAACTGTCATGTGTCGCAACGGAACGGATTTCGGAATTCAGTTAGCCGGAACGGATGGAGAGTGGTTTACCGGCCCCTCTAACATTCCCGACGCTTTATTCTTCCCTGGCTACACACGCGAGGACGCCAATCCCGATATCGGCGACAGTTCGATTACGGAAACCAATGGTCTCGGCGGGTTTGCGATTGCCGCTTCCCCCGCGATTGTGCAATTTGTCGGCGGTAACGCCAGCGATGCCGTTCGCTACACCTTGCAAATGTACGAGATCGCTGCTGCGGAAAATAATGTCTATCAAATTCCCTATCTCAATTTTCGCGGCACGCCAACCGGAATCGATGCTGTTAAAGTCATCGAAAAAAATATCCTTCCATTTATCGATACCGGTGTTGCACATAAAGAACCGGGCGTGGGGCAAATTGGCGCCGGTGTTTTAAATGCCCCGGCTTTGCCGTTTATAAAGGCGTACGAAGGTCTGGCTGAACATCTTGCTTAAGTTGTTATTATTATTTAACATGCGAAGTTGTGTATCCTCGTAGAGAATTCACAATTTTCTTAAAAATACATTTTGTGCCTTTAGCGTATTTCGTAGGATTTTAAAGATAATCGACGGGATCACTTCTTAAACCAATTACCAACCAAATGTAAAACCGTACCGATAGCCAATAATATGATTCCTAATCCTGTAAATGGCCGTTGCGGGCTGGCCTGTGATGGCTCATAAAAAAAGGCGAAAAGCAATAACATCGGTGACAGAAGAATTAGCCAGGAACCAATAACCTGCAACCGCCTCCGCCATGGCTGCGATTGTAAAACCAGGTAAACTCCCACCCCGATATTCACTAATCCCGCTGTTAACAGGTAAACGTGGTTCGCACGATACAAATAGCGGATAACCTCGTTTCCCTGGTACATCATCGGGAATCTAAACTGCATATAAACGCCGGTTAGCAAAAAAATGAGAATGATGATAGTACCGGTAAGCCGGTGTAATTTGGAAAGATTCATTTGCCTGCCCGCTTAAAAGTGTTATAATATCCCGCAAAAAATTACTGAAGGATTTTTATTTGAGCAAGAAAGTTCGTTATTTCGCAGAATATTTAGGATTTCGATTCATAGAAACAATCGTGCGAGTGCTGCCGAAGCCTGCTTTAAATTCTCTGGCGCATTCCATCGCATTGCTGGTTTTTCATGTCATTAAATATCGCCGCGATGTTGCGCTGGATAATTTGGCATGTGCATTCCCGGAAAAATCGGATACCGAACGATATGCAATCGCTTTCAACTCCTACAAACATTTTGCGCTGCTGATTATCGAGTTTATGAAAATGTCTTCTTTTACGCCGGAAGATTTGGATAAAATGGTCAAAATCGAAAAAACACCGGAAGTCAATACGATTTTAAAGGAGAGCAAAGAAAAAGGAACCATCCTGGTCTCCGGGCACTTCGGCAATTGGGAAATTGCCATCGCCTTGCTTGCCACAAAATATTTTGAAAGCGTCTCCGCCATTCAAGCCCGCCAGCGAAATTACATCGTGGATAAATACATTGCCGATAAACGCCGCCGTTGGGGGATCGATCTTATTTACTCGCGCGGCGCGGTGACTAATGCCCTTTCTGCCGTGGGGAAAAACCGCTTGCTGGGATTATTACCGGACCAGGATGGTGGTAAACGCGGTGTTTTTGTGCCATTCCTGGGGCGAATGGCGTCCACCCCGGTGGGGGCTGCAACATTGCATTTGCGCAGCAAATCTACCTTGATTTTCGGATGCTGTTTGCGAACTGCGCCCTTTCAGTTTAAGGGATACCTGGTACCGCTCAATATTGATAGTGATCTTCCGCTCAATCGCGAAAACGCCCAAATTGTAACCACTCGATTTACAGCTGAATTGGAAAAATACATTCGCCAGCACCCGGAACAGTATTTGTGGATGCACCGGCGGTGGAAAACGAAGCCTCCGGAAAATGTTGAATGAAATTGAATGGTTGGATGGCTTTATGGTTGGATGGTTAATATCGCTTCGCTTATATGATTACTGTCTCTTATACACATCTGACGCTGCCGACGAGCT
>CAXHHS010000985.1:0-2899 GCA_964015645.1 uncultured bacterium | reverse complement strand
ATCAACTACTAAACCGGTTCCCGCACCAAATCTTTTGGGGAGATGATTCTCAAGGAATTCAATTAATATTATTTCTGCTTCAGTTCCTCGTTCGCCAAAATGAGGATTGCTATTTTTAATTCTTTCAAACTCATTTCTGAGGTGTCGCCCGGCTTCAGAGATTAATTCGTGAATTTTAATTTCTTTTTTATTCATAATTTACTTTTTTTTGGCCAACCTAACATAAATCCTATATCCGTCTTATTGAAACACGAACTATTAAAGCAGATATTAATCTGCCCCAAACCCACTAATTTTCTCACATATTAAAATCGATTTGCTTACGAAATAAACCAATCCTACCCCCCACCGCACCTAATTGATAAACAATACCAGGGTATCATCACCAAGTTTGACTGCTTTCCTGCTGCACGCTTTTTCATGATCGAAATCTTGAGTGCTGGCGAATAAAACGCCATTTTGTTATCGCCACCCACGCCGCGAATTTGGCTCTGCTATAATCGAAGTATTCGGTAAATCGTTTTAATTTGACGGTTTAATATAGAGCCTGAAAAAGTTGTAATCAACTATCCTGAAAAATTCACCACGCAAAGTCGCAAAGAACGCCAACTGTTGATAAACTTATATTTAAAAATAATTGTTATTATCGATTTAAAAACTGAGTTTTGCAATAATATTTATAAGTTGTTAATTCTTTGCGACTTAGCGTCTTTACGTGAGACATTTATGAATCATCCAGGCTATAGAGCAGCATTTCCATAATCCCTTTTTTATTTTCAATTTGTTAAAAACATGTGAAGAACCGTAATTGTTATTTGGTTATCTTGCAAACCAATAAAGTAATTTTGAATTTAAAGGGGAAACAGGATATGATGAGTAAAACATCATTTTCTTTTGTGCTGTTGTTAAGTGTATTTATGATCGCTGCATGTTCGCGAGTCAATGGCGATTCGTTTAACGATAAAGATAAGCCAACCCAAGAAGAGCTGAGCAAATTAAGCAAAGCCTACTTCGCCAGTGGCTGCTTTTGGTGCGTGGAGGCGATTTTCGAATCGGTGAACGGTGTGGCAGAAGCCGTTTCCGGTTATGCCGGCGGCGAGATCAAAAATCCGACCTACCAGCAAGTAAGTGCCGGAAAAACAAAACATGCCGAAGCGGTAGAAGTTTATTATGATTCGAGCGTGGTGAGTTTTGAAACGCTGGTTAAGGTATTCTTCGGTTCTCACGATCCCACAACATTAAACCGCCAGGGGCCTGATGCCGGGCCACATTACCGGTCGGTGGCATTCTACCAAAATGAAGCTGAAAAGCAGATTATCGAAGCGCAGATCGAAGCACTAAACAGATCGGGGTATTACAACGGCAAAATCGTCACGGAAGTAACCGCGCTCGATATATTTTACCCGGCGGAAGACTATCACCAGGATTACGAGAAACGTAATCCCTATAACTCATACATCCAATTGGTCTCCATTCCGCGCTTAAATAAGTTTAAAGAAAAATTCCCGGAATTATTAAAGAAAGAGGCAATGGCGCATTAAGTCGCTATTTGCTTTGGAAGGTTTTACCTGAGTAAAGCATTTCACAAATGTATACAGGGATTGATGTACTTCAGCCCCAGTAGGGGCGTAAGATAATAGTCCACCGCTTTAGCGGTCGGGTTTTAAAAACAATATTTCTTCTTTTTAAGTCCCGTAAGGGCTACGGTTTATACACAAGTTTACAAAACTTGATAAATTTTTGAAACCCCAACGCTGAAAGCGTTAAACACCATAGCCCAGGGTAAGCGCCATCGGCGCGCCACCCTGGGTTATGAAATTCCATATAAAATCAACCCTGAAGGGGTTGTACAATTCACGATTGTTTTGTTGCACCCCTTCAGGGTGCGGTTAGGTTGTATGATTTGTCCCAGGGTGGCGCGACTTCGTCGCTTACCCTGGGCTATGGAATTAAGCCCTTTTCACAAAGTGACCACTTACGTGGCAGGGCAAAATATACATCTGCGTATATCAACTGTCGTTCTCCTCCCGGTGCATGTAAACTTGTGTATAAACCATAGCCCGTAAGGGACGACTGAGTGGCTCAGGGTAATTTCAGCCGCCCCTGTCGGGGCTAGAGAATATGGTGGACTTATGTATTCCCACGACTGAAGTCACGGGCTATTTTCGGATGCCCCTGCCGGTGCAAATGAAAAAATAGAACCCTACAACATTGGAAAATCGGTGAATCGGAGACTTCGACCATTCGCCCCGTCTCCGGTTCTCCGATTCAAAAATTGGGGACTACAATATGAATTTGGGTTAAAACCTTTCAAATGTTACCAAAACTTTTTCCACCTCACTTCCCTTTCAGGCCATTTCATTTTATCAATCATCCCATTGGTTTCTTATTTTTAACCTTCACTATTTTCTCCCGCTATATTTTTTCGGATAAATAACAATTACCAAAAATCAAAAGGAGCCAATGATGAACAAGTTGAGTGGCATGATGCTTTTTATCATTTTATTGAGTGCATTCCTAACCGCGCAAACGTATGACACATTTAACATCGACCGCATTCACTCTAAAATCGGATTTTCGATTGGTTACGCCGGTGGGGTAATTGATGCGGAAGGACGTTTTAAACAGTTTAGCGGCTCGGTTTTCATTAATCCGAAGGATGTGAGCGATATTAAAACCTCCGTTACCATTAATGTCGAGAGCATCGATACCGGAATGGAGTTTCGTGATAAGGATTTACGAAGCCCGAATTGGTTTGATGTCGAACAGTTTCCAACCATTACCTTCCAGAGCAAATCCGTTCGCAAAAGCGGCGATGGCTACCAGCTTACCGGTAATTTAATCATGCACGGGGTTACCAAAGAGGTGGCGCTCGATTTTAAACCAACGACGAGTAAAT
>CAXHHS010000984.1:0-2903 GCA_964015645.1 uncultured bacterium | reverse complement strand
GTTGATACACAATTAGGATTGAGAACCGGAGTTTATTTCTATGAAAGAGTAAGACAAACCGCACCGGAACTCTCAATAATAATTCTAACTAATGTTTCCGATATACAGCTAGCAAATCAGTTTAAAAGAGAAAAAAACTGCTGGTTACTACGTAAAGAAGAGTATTTACCTTTTGAATTAACCGAATATGTTGAAACCATTTTGACTGAAAACCGCCAGTAAATAATACGGAGTATAAATGGAACCCCAAAAGATCCTTAAACGGGTCAATCTCGATATTCTCAAGGAAGAATTAATAGACCTAATAGTAAATATATGGGAGCAATTGCCTCCTAAAAAACAGATTCAATTTGAACAGCGAATTAGAAATTTTGGAATTAATATGATTAAAAGCATCGCTAAAGATGCTAAAGATGCCAGCAATGGGGAATGGGGTCAGATTAAACAAATAGTACAAAGAAAACTTGATTATGCCACAATATTAAGCAGAAGGCAGGATTTAAAATACCCTTCGAGCGATAAAGATCTTGAAGCCTCTATATGGTGGGCCGTTGAAAACGGTGAAAAAGAAGACCTGGAGTTGCTTAGCAAAGTAAAAAAGGCATCTCCTTCTCCTTCGGAGGAAATTAATAAACTTTTGGAGTTTGCCGAAAAGCAAATTAGCGAGCGAATACAAAAAGAGTTTCAAGACGAGCCTAAAGAAAGGGGGGAAATTCCTCCACAAGAAAAAATTCCAAAACAGGTCGAACAATATACGACAGTACGCCTGATGCAAGACCTAAACCAGCTTTCGGGTAGCTTGAAGCAGTTGAAAAAACGTTTAGAAAGTAAGTGGAGCGTTTTCACAAATTATATTCAAAAAGCTCATCAGGAAGCGGAAAGCAAAAGTATTGAAAGTGTTTTGCAAACCCTGAACCATTTATTTGATGAATTGAAAACACTACCTAATTTTCGCATAGACACTCAAGAAGTTCGCCCTGGCGGTGGGTTACTTTCCGCCTACGAACAAACACCTGTAATGATGAATGAATCCCTGGTGCGCCATCCGGATGTACAGGATCGCATAGATTTGGAATATCTTACAGAGGTATTATCAACTCTTGTGAATGAAATCCGAACGATTGATGAAGCCGTCTCCGGCTAAACCGAATTAATACACTTAAGATTCGAATGACTCGCTCAGTTGATCTCAAAAATATTATTGTTTATCGCTACATATTAGTTAAATGTTGGGAGCCGCAAGATGGCAAGCCTGTTATGCCGGCATTTTTTGACCAGAGTTGGCAGTTGGCAAAAAATGCCTGGGAATGGCTTCAAATTAATATTCCTATTATCCCCCCTCTTCCTTTACCGCCAAAGCCAAAAATTAAAGTTACGTCCATCGAAAGCCAGCGCATCGCCGGGTTTCGATGGGCTGCGAATGCCGATAACACCCGTTACGCTACTCTTGATGCCAGAGTTTTCCCGGAGAGCAGCTACCTGCTGTTAGGTCTCTGGAAACAAAAAGGAGGAAATACGGAAGATATTCATAAGCTGCAAAAAGAATTAGCCGATTTCGCGCCACAGGAAACTTCTTTATCCCACGCTTCCAACTCTCTTCAAATAGACGAATCCTATTGTTTATATGCAGAAATAGCCCCCGAACTTTCCCTCCGCAAAACATGCCGGGATATTTTAGAAGAAATGCTGAATGATCCAAAAGATCGAGTCACTATATGCGAGTATTCCTGGGGCTGTGTAGGTATTCCCAGGGATCGAAGAACACCTTCATTAATTCTTAAACGGGAGGGAAGCATTGGCATAAAAGATGTCTCTCTATTTGCAAACGATATATTGCCGCGATTGGCGCTCTTATCCCATAGTATTAAATGCCAATATTCTGTATATGAGGAAAAAGAAGAGGAACTTAAAAAGCAGGTGCAAAAGCTGGCAAAAACGCTTCGTGGCCCTGTGGGCGGAGGCAGTATAGGCCTTTTGGAAAAGAAGATTAAAAAGATATCCTCTCAATTGGATAAAGTAGTAGAGGAATTAGGAAAGCTTAAAATACGTTTAATCGCAATGGGCGACAATGTAAGACACATCAAAAATAAATTGCAAGATCCCATTTTCGATGGTAGAGTTAACATTTTACGGCAGATTTACGAAGACAGCAACTGTTTATTGGTAGAACAAGTACGAGTAGACTTTCAATATTTCCAGGCCTATAATGAGGAAGCTCAATTGTCTTTACAAACCCTTCAGGCTTTTGTCGAAGTTGAGCAAGCTAAACTTCAACGAGAACGCACAACAGAAGAGAAACTTCTTGTAGCTATGCTTGGTATCGTGGGGTTAATATTAGCACTTGTCGATGGCTTTTCAGATGTAATTCCCTGGAGAGGTAGAGCTTGGATTGTTATTGGGGGAATTATAATTGGAATGGTAATTTGGCTTTTTGGAAAATCAAAAGAAAAATAACAATCCTCCTGCTCCATTTATACAAACCTCACTCATACTTCAAAGCCTCCACCGGATTCGTTAATGCCGATTTTATTGCCTGGTAACTCACTGTTAATAAAGCAATTACCAGCACGATCCCACCGGATAATAGAAATGGTTGAAATCCAATCGTTATGCGATAGGCAAAATCGTCCAGCCAACTGTTCATGGCAAAATAGGCGATAGGCCAGGCGATAACGCTGGCAATTGCCGCTAATTTAACAAACTCTCCCGCAAAGGAAAAAATAATGCCGCGAACCGATGCCCCAAGCACTTTGCGAATACCGATCTCTTTGGTGCGCTGTTCGGCAGCAAAAGAAGCCATGCCAAAAAGCCCGAGGCAGGCAATCAAAATTGCTAACAGGGTAAAGTAGGTAATAATGCCTGTCTCTTATACACATCTCCGAGCCCACGAGACTCCATTGCAT
>CAXHHS010000983.1:0-2911 GCA_964015645.1 uncultured bacterium | reverse complement strand
ATAAGAGACAGCATTGCGGATGCCAAAAGAAATTGTAACGGCGTCAAACTGGTTTTCGGCAAAGGGAATATCCGTTGCATCGCCGGTTTGCAGTGAAATGGCGTTATCCAAATTACGCTTCGCCAATTTTGGCCTGCCAAACTCAAGCATTTTTTCCGCCATATCAATCCCGATTGCGGTTTTAGCGCGGTCGTTATTTTCAAAAATCGAAATCAACAGATCGCCGGTACCGGTTGCTAAATCCAGGATGTGTTGATTTTGCTGATCCGTTAGATGGTTTGCGACCTTATTTCGCCACACAACATCCTGCCCGCAGGAAAGCATTCGATTTAGCAAATCGTAACGGTGGGCGATACGATCAAACATTTTCCAGACATCTTTGCGCGATGGTTCGATCTTCTGCTCGGTTTCAACGGGGTCATTAACTGTATTTGCCATTATTCCTCTTTTGATACTTATCGGATTATAATAAATATTTTCAAACTAACTCCGCCAATCGTTTTAACCCGTTTAACACATCACTCCCCAAATGAAACCGGATCACATTTCGTCCCTTATCTAACAATGCCTGCCGGTCGCCAAGTGCCTGGGTATTGATCAAAGTGCCGAATGTAACGGATGTGCCGTCTTTGCCTGCTTCGTCGGGAATGGCAACGTCTTCCGTGACATCAGTTGTGAATTGGAGAAATAATCCATGCCCGGCATCGCCTTTGTGCAACTGGCCGGTGGAGTGTAAAAATCGCGGGCCGTAACCGATAGTAACTGCCATTCGATATTTTTCCTGAATGCTCGTGCACAGCGCTTGCAAAGCGGCGTCAGCGTCTTTTGATGGTTTAATATAGGCTTGAAGCGCTACATAGCTGCGGCCGTTTATTTCGTTTTCGCCGGGATTTGCTTTTGCTAAAAACGTTTTTAACGCTGTTTCAAGGTTTTCTGGAGAGAAATCACTAAAAACCGTAATACCGCCGGATGTTAATGACGGGGTTAACTCCGGCAGCTTTCCTTCGTCCTGGTAAGCGGCCATCATTTTGCGTGCCTGAATTTTGGCGGATTCCACATCCGGCTGGTCAAACGGATTGATTTGCAAGGCACGGCTGGCGATAATTGTGGCGATTTCCCAACGGAAAAATTCGCCGCCTAAATCATATAAATCATTTAACGTTAGCTGAATGGTGGGAAAACCGGAGCCGGTTAAATTTTGGACGGTTTTATCATAAGTGGAATCGCCGTGAAGTTTCAAGTAAACGATGAGTCGATCATCCGCAAAAGCTGCCGGGACAAGCGATGTTTCCCCGTCAACCGGTAGAATGCCTTTGCCTTCTTTTCCGGTGCTTTCAGCAATCAGTTGCTCTACCCAGGCACCGAAACTGGCAAACTGGGGAGAAGAAAGCAATGTGATCTTATCGCGCCCTTGCAGTGCCGCTTCGCCGAGGGTGACGCCAAGCTGCGCGGAGCTATTTTCACCGTTAGCCGGGTCAGCGGATTTAAAATTTGCCGCCATCGCAGTCGCGCGTTCCAACAGTGTCGTTATATCCACCCCGATTAATGCTGCCGGCACCAGCCCAAAATACGACAGGGCGGAATATCGCCCGCCAATATCGGGATCATTTAAAAATATTTTGCGAAAGTTTAAGGCTTTCGCCATCGCTTCCAACCCGCTGCCGGGATCGGTAATGGCAGCAAAGTGATTGCCGGCGACTTCCTTGCCAACCGCATCGATGGTTTTGTTGTAAAAATATTTCATAAAAGAAATGGTTTCTACCGTTCCCCCGGATTTGGTGGATACGATAAACAAGGTTGTTTTCGGATTAAATTTCTGCGCCATTTCCAGCACTGCACCGGGGTGGGTGCTATCCAAAACGCCTAAATCCAAACAACCTTCCTTTACGCCAAAGGTCAGCCGAAACACCTCCGGGGCCAGGCTGGAGCCGCCCATTCCTAACAGCAGCGCGTGCGTAAATCCGGCGCTGCGAATTTCGGTTACAAATTCGCTGATTTCCGGGATTGCCGCTGCCATCACTTCCGGGCTGTGCAGCCAACCCAGGCGATTGGTTATTTCCGCGGGATCATTTTTCCAAACAGTATGGTCGTGTTCGTTAATTCGGTTTACAACATTTTGCTCAACAATTTCTTTTAAAACCCGGTCAACTTGAGGCTGTAGCTCTCCAATATTCGCTCGAAAATCATTATTCATTTTCCAACTTCTCCTGGTATTATTTTGCCACAAAAAAACGCAAAAAGCACAAAAATTAGCGTTGTGTCTTTTGCGCCTTTTTGTGGCGATTAATAATCCTCAATTCTACAATTAACAATTTTCAATAAACAAATCAGCATAAAACTCACCGGGTAAAGTAGCATCTTCAACATGAACATTCAAAGGAAATTGTTGTTTAGCCTCAAGCCCTTGTTTTTTAAGACGATGCACCAGGGCATTCTCGTAAATTTTTTCAATTCCGGGATATTGATAGAAAGGAACACCCCGCGCATATTCTGTAAATTGTGGAAAATCCCATTAGCATTATGGAAGCAATCGCAGCGCCGTTTGTTCGCCTTAGCAAAGCCGTGACGACAAAATTGGAAGATGTTACCACCAAGGCGGAAAGGGAATTCGGCGCCAGGTGTGGTGGGGTTGGTTGTTGCTGGTAACCATCGTTATCAGCGCTGTTTTATACCCGGGCAAACTTCTCCCGATGTGATTTGAATAAGCCCCCCCCAAAAAAATTCCCCGCCTTAGCTAAGGCTTGTCCTGAGCCTGTCGAAGGGAGGGGACAGATTTACGAAGCGTACAGCGAGTAAATCAGGGGTGGTTGGGGGCGTTGATAAACATGCCAGGGGTTAGAGCGGAAAGCACACCCACTCAACCACCTCTGCTTTGCCGCCCTCAGCGGCAAAGCTGTCTCCTCCTTAGATA
>CAXHHS010000982.1:0-2911 GCA_964015645.1 uncultured bacterium | reverse complement strand
ATATTGATCCGGGCGGATAAATGTGCGGCCCACGTAATGGTTTCGAATTAGTCCCATGTTATAGGGAATTTCCTTCGCATCCGCATATCCCATCGCGATAAAATTTGCAGAATCCGGCACCGGTACTACAAAATCGGCTTCCAAATCCGTATCGTAGGCGGCAAGGCGGGCGCCAATTTTATGGCGAACATCGTAGACATATTCGTTAAACTCCGAACTGTCGGGGCGGGCAAAATAAACAAGTTCAAAAATGCAGTGGTGAGTTTTCCAATTTTCGTTCGGCAGCAGGGGGTGTTGGGCATATTCAATGGAAAATTCGCTGTGCGGCGTAACGATGATGATCTCGCCCGGCTGCACTTCTCGCACATTTTCGGCGCGCAATAAATCCATTGCGCAGGATTCCGAGGAAATTGCTACGTCCGAACCAACACGGCCAAACATCATCGGGCGAAATCCCCAAAAATCACGGAAGGCGTAGAGGCAATCGCGGGTCAAAAATACGGCGGAGTAAGCGCCTTTAACGCGTTTCATCAATAGTTTAATGGCGTCGACAATTTCCATGCCTTCCCGCTCATGGTGATAAACGATAAAACGCCCTAATAATTCGCCATCATTTTTTGATGAGAAATGAACGCCTTTTACCCGTAATTCATCGGCAACCTCTTCGTAATTCACGATATCGCCGTTGCTGGCAATCGCATAAATAGGGCCGCTAAGTGTCTCGATAACATGTGGTTGGGTATTTTGTAAAACGGATGACCCGCGGGTAGGATAGCGCGCGTGGCCAATAGCATTTATTCCGGATAGTGTTTCCAATTGGTTGCCGGAAAACGCTTCTTTTACATATCCCATTGCATTATGAGATGTGAGCTGTTTTCCATTGGAAGCTGCAATGCCACAGCTTTCCTGCCCGCGATGTTGTTGCGCGTAGAGCGTCAGCATTACCTGGGTTGCGGCGTTATTTCCCTCTCGACAATAATAACCGGCTATTCCGCACATTTTGGCTCACTTTTTTATAGATCAATAGCGTAGTGCTTTTACTGTTTTCCTTTAAAAAGCGAATAAAATAATACCATCCAATGCGTATTACAAGTAACGTTTTGTAAAAGAAATTCACATAAAGTTACCGGGGCTGATGTTGAAAAACAGTAAAAAAAGCCTTTAAGCCCTTGTAAACAAACAACATTTATATTGCAATCCTGGTAATTTTAATTTTGGCACAAAATTTGAAACCGAATTAATCAGCATATCTTTGAATTTGGTCTTCGATTTGGCTTTGGTTTCTTCCGAATTTTTTCCAGGATAAGAAATTTATTTTCATAAGCTCTAATTCGTTTCACGAGTTATCGTTTATGAAATTCAACTAACATTTATACTCAACAATCACTTAAAAGGATGAGGAGTAACTCATGGATACTTTGGATCAGATTATTTTAGGCAAAACCCGCGACAGCGAATTGGATTATTACGGCCACGCATTTCATCGCAATATTGGAATTATCAACTCAACCGAGCAAGAGCAATTACGCAACGCCTGTGTTGCCATTCCCGGCATGGGCGGTATTGGCAGTGCAGCAGTGGCGGCATTGGCGCGTACCGGTGTTGGCAATTTTCGCATTGCGGATTTTGGCGAGTATCGCCTTGTGAATACGAATCGCCAATACGGTGCGGCAACCCATACAATGGGGCGCAACAAAGCGGAAGTAATGGCCGAGATTATTACATCGATAAACCCGGAGGCAACGGTAAGTATTTTTACAGAGCCTATTACCGATTTTAACATCGATGATTTTTTAATGGGCGCAGATATTGTGGTTGATGGTTTGGATTTTTTTATGCCGGATACCCGCAGCTTACTCTATAGTAAAGCGCGCTCTTTTGGGTTAAGTGTCGTGCTTGCAACTCAAATCGGTTTTACCGCTACGCTACATGTTTTTTCCCCGGGTGGCATGACGTTCGATGATTTTTTCCAGATCAAAGGCGGCATGAAATATGAAGATAAAATGTTATCCTTTCTCTTCGGGCTAACACCGGGCGGACTGTACAAAAATTATATGGATGCCGGTTACATCGATATTCAGCGGAAACGAATTCCGGCTTTGGGAATTACCTGCCAAATTGCCAGCGGAATGGCTGCAACAGAAACGATATCGATTTTGTTAGAGCGTAAAAAGATAAAATCCACCCCGCATTATTCCAATTTTAACGCTTATTTAACGAAATCCCAAAAAGGGTATCTTTGGCTGGGAAATCGAAACCCAATGCAGCAATTAAAAATTTGGTATGCAAAAAACAACGGTAGAATCGAATTGTTTAAGAAAAGAGTAAAACTGATCAAAACCTGGCTAAAGCGCAAAGTCGGTTTATCCGGGGATAAGAGGATCGCTCTTACAAAAAGCCACGTTTAAAAGTCATTTAAATTTTCGAGAAATATCAGGATGATTTCGGTTCTCTCTCAACTTACCAGAGACGTCTCATTTTAAATAATTCGGTCTACCCCACAGGGGCTCCTTACGGAGCGAAATACACAAAATAACACGAAAGAATATCTTTAGACCCAAATGTTTCGCGCCATTTCGTTTATTTCGTAGGCAAGACTATTTCGCGATCTTTCCCGGTTTACGCGCCAAAAAAATCATTCGCTTGCTATCAAATTTAAATTCGCTTTTGTCGTAATAACCATAAATATTTTCGATGACAAAACCGGCTTTTTCCAGGAGTAACTCCATCTCGAAACGGAAAATATAACGAATTGGCAGCACATTGGTTTTTCGAGCGATTAAGCGGCCATCATTGTCGGTAATTTCGTGGACGTAAACGTGAATCGCAGTTTGCACGGAAGGATCGTACCCGCGGGCGATAAAGCGGGTGATCATCCGCTCATTTTTTTTATCATAAAAAATCCCCTCGT
>CAXHHS010000981.1:0-2914 GCA_964015645.1 uncultured bacterium | reverse complement strand
GCTCGTCGGCAGCGTCAGATGTGTATAAGAGACAGCCGGGAAGCGGTGAAAGATGTCGCCCGCGTCATTTCTCGCTACAACGATTTGATTATGGCGCGTCTTTTCGACCATGCCCATATCGAAGAATTAGCGGAGTACTCTTCCGTTCCGGTAATTAATGGATTAACCGATTACAATCATCCCTGCCAAATTATGGCCGATGCTTTTACGATTTTGGAGCACCGCGATTCCCTGGATGGCTTAAAAATCGTTTACATTGGCGATGGCAACAACGTTGCGCATTCCTGGATCAACTTTGCCACTCGCATTCCGATCCACATGGTGATTTGCAGCCCGCAAAATTACCAGCCGGATGCGGAAACGTATGAACAAGTAATGGAAAGCGGTGCAGGCAAGGTCGAGCTTATCCAAGACCCGCAAGAAGCCGTTAAAGATGCCGATGTATTATACACGGATGTTTGGGCAAGTATGGGGCAAGAGGCGGAAGCCGAAGCCCGTAAAACCATTTTTATGCCCTACCAGCTTAACCGCCAGCTTTTGTCTTTTGCCGCTAAAGACGCATTGGTAATGCACTGCCTCCCGGCACATCGCGGGGAAGAAATCACCGATGATGTTCTTGAAAGCCCGCAATCCATCGTCTTCGATGAAGCCGAAAACCGGATGCACGTTCAAAAAGCGATTATGGTGAAATTAGCCGAAAAAAAATAGGCAAAACGGAGCAAACCTTTGAAAGGTTCGGAACCTTTCAAAGGTTTTATTCACTGCTCTCTCAAACATATAAAACAATTATTATTCCTAAAATCGACGTACATATCCCGTTTACCTGAATTTGCGGCCTAAATTCCACACCAGGCATAATTTACCTTAAGTTTGCTGGGAAATCGAAACGGTAAGATTAGGGGATAATGTCGAAGATCAAACTACCAAAGGCATATATATGCCTTCATGAGGAACGAAACAAAACAGAATTATGCAAACCTAAGCCAGTCGCATAATCTAAGGAGTATTTCCGGAGAAAATTAGTGGATGAAATTTTGATGGTTAATAAGGCGGTTCTCTAATTCGTCTAAATAGTGTTCCTGGTGTTGCAATTCTTTCAACATTCGATACAATTTAGACTTTTCCTGGCGGTGGGATTTAATACTGTCATCTCCTCCCATTTGATGAATGGTATCAATAATTTTTTGATAATTCTCATCATACGCCTGACGTACCTGTTGTAATGATTTCATAACTTATACCTCCATAAGTTTAAAATGTTGAAACAATAATAACATCCTGGCATTTAACCGGGTTTGATTTGAATAACAATTTTTTTTCGACAAACTTATTATTGATTTTTTCAACAAATTTAAGTTGGAGGAACTTAAAAATCGGGACATGTAATTTTCGCAATATTTTTACTTGTGTAAATCGTTAATAAACAATGGATTGTGTCTATGAGTTTTAAGGCGATTTTTTTGCTCCTTATCTCGTCCGGTTAAAGAGATTAAAAACCGGAACTGCACCAATTTGTGATAATTTTGATGATTATCACAGTGTGTGAGTTAGGGTACGGGCTTGAATATCGTCGTAACTGCATTGTTAAAGGGTTAGGCTCTCTTGAAGATAAATTTAGCGGATGTGAATCCGCAGCGAATATTGATTTTACATACCGCATTTTTGGGAGACATCATTCTTACACTCCCGTTATTACAGGCAGCAAAATCGTTGTTCCCGCAAGCGTCTATTGATTTTTTAGCGATTCCCGCGGTCAAGAATATTTTAGAAACCCACCCGGGTATAGAAAAACTGTGGATTTACGATAAGCATAAAAAAGAACGCGGCATTCTAAACTCGCTGAAATTGATGAGAAGACTTAAACAAAGAAAATTTGATTTGGCATTGGTGCCGCACCGTTCTATTAGAAGCGCGCTTTTGGTTTGGGGAGCTAAAATTCCCGTAAGAATCGGGTTTGATCGAAGTGCCGGAAAATTCCTTTTTACAACCGTCATCCCATTTCCACGGAAAATCCACGAGATTAATCGCAATCTTCATCTGCTAAAACCATTTGGCTGGGATGTGAAACGGAAGGTTTTTCCAAAACTATATTTCGGAAAAGAAGATCAGGCGTTTGTTGCCGGTTGGTTACAAGAAGAAGGAATTCGCAATCCGAAAAATTTGATCGCAATAGCCCCCGGCTCCGTATGGGCAACCAAACGCTGGCTGCCGGAATATTTTGCCCGCTTAAGCGATTTATTCATTGAAAAAGGGTTTCAAATCGTTTTAATTGGCGGCGATGCCGATAAAGCTGTAGCACAACAAGTGCAGGAACGATCAGTGAGTAGGTTAGTGAATGCTGTTGGGAAATTTAGTTTACGCCAATCCGCGTATTTAATACAAAACTCCCGTTTGTTGATAACAAATGATAGCGCTCCGTTACACATGGCAACCGTAGCTCAAACGCCGGTTTTAGCGATCTTTGGTCCCACGGTAAAAGCGTTCGGGTTTTTTCCCTATGGCGAAAATAGTAAAATCGTCGAAAACAACACACTTACTTGCCGTCCCTGCGGAAGTCACGGCGGCCATAAATGCCCCATCGGTACATTTGACTGCATGAAAACCGTTTTGCCGGAAACCGTTTTTAGAGAGGCCCTGGAGCTTATAGATATTTAGCATTTTTTTACCGGAGTGTCAAACTTCAGCTTGACAACGATAGCAGCAGTAACCGCTTCATAAAAACGAGTAATCACGAATCCGTAAATACTGGCAAAAACAAATGAACATTATAAAAATCAATCCTGACCATCCGGAACCGCAATTATTAAAAACAGCTGGTGAATCTCTAAAAGACGCCGCTGTTATCGCCCATGCAACAGAAACCGTGTACGGGTTGGCAGCCGTTTGGAACAGTTGGCCGGCAATTCAAGCGATT
>CAXHHS010000980.1:0-2919 GCA_964015645.1 uncultured bacterium | reverse complement strand
CAGAGGCTGGTTGTTATAATGTGCTGGTTGTCCAAATCCTTTTCGATTTGAAAACAATAATCCAGACCTAAATCAAAGCTTTTACTGAAAGCCATGTGCAATCCCAACCCCACTCGGAAATTGCGCTCCCATTCGGTTAAATTTTCAAAACCGCCGGTTCGATTTTGAGAGGTCAATTCATAATTGCCGTAACCAAGCCGGACGTTTAGATCGTGCAGCCCGGTTCTGCTCTGGAAAAATGTAAAAATCATACCAACGTTCATTTGAAGCGGTTCGGCTTCTAACTGTTCCAGGCCAGCTAAAAGGTGTATAAAGTTTTTAGAAAACAAAAAGGGCGCCCAGTCAGCGCCAAATGCCATCCGTTGGGGGATAGCGCTGCGCGCCTCATTATTCCACTTTATGTCAAATGAGCTTTGATAAATAAAGCCGAATTTAAAAACTTTTTTTAGCGTGTAGTGTAAACCGGCATCAAAGCCCAGGGCACCGCCATTATTGTCAGTTTCACTGCTGTTAAATCCTACTCGAAGATATTTAATATTTACGCCAATGGAAAAAGGCGAAAGATCGCGGGCATAACCAACGATCGCGGCAAATTGGTAATTATCGAATTCACCGGCATTAAATCCATCGATACCAAAATCCCGGGCATCGGGAATATTTGCCCATAATAATCCGACCCCGATATGATCCTTCCCGGTGATGGGCATGGAAAAAGCGCCGTTTACATACTGAAAAAAATCCGAATGCACGATACTGGAAAATTGTAATTCTCTCCCGGCATGTTCACTGAGAAGCGCGGGATTGATAAATATGTCGGCAGCCCCAACAGAGTAGGCTTGATTGGGGCCGCCGATGGAGCGGGAGACGGCATCGGGGGAGAGGCGTAAAAAGGTGTCGGCAAAATCTTTTGCTAAAACAATATTGTATAAAACCACCAGCGCCAACATCAACATTTTCACAGTTTTCATATCGCCTCCTGCTTATTTATGCTCCTTCAATTTGTTAACAGATTCTATCGCTTCCAGGGCATCCGGGCGAAGTTCGCTCTTTGGGAATTCAGTGATCAGTTTTTCCAGGTAGGACAATGCTTTTTTATAATCCTTTCCCGCGTATAAAACATTTGCATATATATTGCCCAGGTTCAATAAGGCTTCTTCCCGGGCTGCTGACTCCAGCTTGCTGTTCTCATAAATGCGCAGAAACAGGTCGATGGCCGTTTCATAATCTCCTTCTCCGGCGAACTGTTTGGCATATTTCAGTTGACCTTTTCCGCTTTTGGTATAGAAATCCACATGATAATCTTTCTCATTGGCTTCCGGGTATTGGTGGGTTTTGTAGTGGGCGCAGGAAGCTATTATGGAAAGCAGAATTGTTACGATTGTTAGCTGTTTTATCATGTTTTCCTCGTTGGAATCAAGTATACAGAGTTCGGTAGAAGCTAAACCTCTCAGGTTGGGCAAACCTGAGAGGTTTTTGTCGCGTTAATTTTGATGATGCTCCTGGTGATCGTCTTTCTTCTTGTTTTCGGACGATTTCGTTTCCATCGTACGGTATTCCTGGTTGGCTTCCGCATACTCCACAAAAGAATGTTTTTGGCAGGCTTCGATCACTTCTTCAACGCTTTTTGTGGAAGTGATCCGGTAAACCTTCATGTTCAACCCCGGAATGTCTTTGATTTTTTCCAACCCGCTTTCCGATTCCATATTTTTGATCTGCGCTTCTGCGGCTTCCGGTTTAAACTTGACAATGATCTCCGGAGCCGCTTTTTCAGCGGTTTGCATATCGCCTTTCATCATGCCGCCCATCATTTCTCCGCCCATCATCTGTTTCATCATCCCGTGCATGTCGTGGTCTTCCATCATCATTTTGCACATGCCCATCATTTTGGCGCTGTCGCCTTTTGCTGATGTCATCATCTGCTGCATCATCATCTTACGCATGTGGTCATCAGCAGCGATGTGTTCCATCATCTGTTTCATCATGGTGGAATCTTTCATCATTTCCATCATTTGGGCATGTTTTTCCGGCATTTTGCCCATCTCTTGCGAGAAAGCTGCGCCGGAAAAGAGAAATAATCCAACCAGCGTGGATACTACAAATAATTGTTTCATGATACGGTCTCCTTTGTTGTTAAATAATATCTTTTTTGAGGTTGTCGAATTCTTCTTTGGTAATCTCTCCTTTGGCATAACGCCGTTTGAGAATCTCTAACGGGGATTCCTCTTTCGTTGGCGTTGTACCCCGGTTAAAAATCCACTTGCCGAGGGCAACAATGCTTATAATGATCAACGTCCACCAAAAGATCATCATAAAACCGCCTCCCCAAAAGCCGTCCATCCAATGCATGTTGTTCTCCTTTCTTATTTCTACTATGCCGATAAGAATCAAGTAGTGTGCCAATAAAATTAGATTACAAGTAAGGGTTAATAAAACAAAGGGTTAGAGAGATGGGAGGAAAATCGTATATGGAGCGGAAAATAGAATGTTTAAGAATATTCTACAGGGCGGTGTAGAATATTCATCAGTTTTTATCGCGAGTCTTTGCGTTCCGGAATATATCGCTGGGTAAAATCGTTTATACTCAGCCCGGTTTTTTGAAGGTGTTCGGCGCCTTCAACAATATCGGAAATGAGTTGAGCAATTCTGGGGTACGCCCGGGTGTAGCTCAAACCGGCGAGGTCAAAATCGCCGATTTCTTCGTAATGCCGTTGTAGAATCAGGGCAATATCTTTCCAGGCTTTGGAGAGCAGCTTTCCGTTAAGATGGATGACATTCGCGGGGTTGATGACCTCACCTCCGAGACCGGAAATAAATGCACCCATGAGAGCTACTATTTCCTCCTGCGCCAATTGCTGAGGCATTTCGGATTGTTCCTGTCTCTTATACACATCTCCGAGCCCACGAGACTCCATTGCATCG
>CAXHHS010000979.1:0-2937 GCA_964015645.1 uncultured bacterium | reverse complement strand
CTACACCAAGAAGCTCGTCGGCAGCGTCAGATGTGTATAAGAGACAGTTTACCCCTGTCCGCAGCTTATAATTCAATGAATTTAAAAGTTGCTTTGTTTACCAGCACTGTGGTTAACAAACTGGTAAGGGACCCGGGTGATCCATTCAACTTAGTTAGCACCATTGGACGAAATAACACCAAGGGAATCGAAACGTCGATTGGATTTAACAAATTATATGATAATTTTAACGTGCTGGCATCGATGACATTTTTAGATATCTCTCGCCCGCTGCTATACCCGTTTAAACCGGAAACGTCCTGGAGCCTGCAAGTCGATTATTTTTCTAAATTCGGATTTTATGTTGCATCCACTTACTTTTTCCAGGGGCAAAGCTCCGGTATCCGCTTAAGCGACGACGCTCGTGCCAGAATATTAGATGACAGCAATACCCGCCTTACCGAGAGTGACGTTATTGTAGAATCGATCGATTCTTTTCACGATATAGACCTATCTGTCGGTTACCGGTTCCGTGTGGGAGATTTAAAGTTTAACCTCCAAGCTGCCGGTTATAATATTCTTGATAATAGTAATTACACGAATTTTTTGCTCAACAAGCAGAATTTTCAAGTGTCGCTATCGGTAAAATATTAGAACTTAAAATGTGATTCGACAGCCTGTGGCTAACTTCGACATGAATCAAATCTTTGGTTATCCCTACCGTTCGGGATTTCAAAGGCTGGCAATTCGTGAGCTATCATACGAAATTATAAATTGATCAGAGAGATAAGTAAACATTCCCGGTAATCTCGCCGTCTTTATAGTGGTTTCATTAAAATAGCTTATCTTTAAAGAAAGAATAGGTTAATTCAAAATAGCGATTTTGATATAAACAGCAGTTTTTCCCTTTGTTGAAAATCATGCTCTTACAGATATGGAGGCTACGTTATTAAAAAATTTACTCTCTTTTTTCTGGTTTCTTTTCTTTTCCTTAACACCGCTTTTGCTCAATATAAAATTCCCTTTCAGGATGACGAAAACAAAGACCGGCTAATATTTTATATCAACGGCGGCCCCTCACTTCCGCTCTCCATTGATGAATTAGGGGACTTTTGGAGAACCGGTTTTAATCTGGGCGGGGGCCTGGGTAAAGTCTTGGCAAAAAATATGGTTCTTCAGGCATATTTTAATTTTAACCGCTTTCCCACGGATGAATTCGGCTTTCTTGAGCCGTTCGGTTTACAAAATACTCACACCGTATCCGGCGGCACAATCACCATTATAACATTCAATACCAATATCAAATATAATTTGATTAATCCCGTAATGACCGGCGGCCCTTTCCTTTTGGGAGGAATCGGCGTAACCAGCCGTTCCCGGGCAGAAACCATTATTTCCGCGCTTATTCCCCCGACAATTCAACTTTCCAGCGAAAGAAATACCGTGGTTAGTCTTGCAATTGGTGGTGGTGCGGATATTCCGATTGGCGATGATAATTACATTTTTGTGGAATTGAAATATACGATTGGCTTAAAAGACCCCACAATGACCTATCTACCGATCAAAATCGGGTTTATGTGGTGATAGTTTTGTAAGCATCTGGTTTGAATTCCAAATATTTATCTTTCATCCTTTATCTTTATTCCTTTTTTCTAAAACCGCCAGCGTATTGCGGCTAATACAAACAATCTTTCCTTGTTGATTGTAAATTTTTATCTCCCACACCTGTGTTCTTTTGCCAATATGGATTGGGCGGGTAACACCCTCCACATAACCATCACTTACCGGGCGAATATGGTTGGCGTTTATTTCCAAACCGACGCACATCTGTTTAGCGGGATTGATGGTAAGATAGCCGCCGCTGCTGGCCAATGATTCTGCTAAAACTACCGACGCGCCACCGTGCAATATTCCCAACGGCTGCTGCGTGCGATGGTCTACCGGCATCTTCGCCTTCAGAAAATCCTCGCCAATATCCGTAAATTCGATACCGAGATGCGCCAGCATGTTTTTCCCGGCAAATTGCCAAACATCTTCTAATTGATAATCTTTGAACCAGATACTCATTTTGATCCTCTTTGACCTTTGAAAGGTCTCAAACATTTCAAAGGTACATCCTTTCCGTAAGTGATTGTAAATTCGGCACTTCCAAATCCGGCTTTGCGGTTGCCTTTGGCGTTGCGCCAAATCCTTGGACATCTCTCCGGCGATTAACCCATACGGTTGTTAGCTCCATTTCCTTTGCCGGAGCAATATCGTGAAAGAGGCTTTGCGCAATATGTAAAACCTGTTCTTTCGGCAACCCGATTCGGTGTATTGCTTGCTGAAAATTATTCAGCGATGGTTTGTAAGAGCCAAGCTGTTGCGCGGTGATGATCCAGTCAAATTCGACTTGCAAATGGCGGGCGGAATGCGAAAACAGATCATCATCAATATTAGAGAGAATGCCAAGCTGATAGCGTGTTTTTAGTGCTTTTAAGGCCGTAACCGTATCGGCAAACGGTTGCCAGTTTTGGATAGAATCTGCCAAACAATCGCGTTCGGCAAGGGTAGGGGAGAAGCCAAATTCCTCACCCAAACTATCCATCGTCATTTGTAAAATAGTGCGATAGTTTTTAAAATCACCGGCCTCTGCCCGAGATTCGAAATCCGCATAAATCTCCAGAATTTGATTATCACTAATTTGTATATCATGGCTTTGCAAAACAGGCCGCAGTGTATTCAAAATACCGTTTTCCCAATCGATCAGCGTTCCATAGCAATCGAAGGTTAGCGCTTTAAATTGAGAGAAGTCTAACATCATTAATTCCTCTATTCTCAAGTTTGTAAATATGTAATGTAATCAAAACCACTCCAAAAAACCAATTTTCTGATATTTGCCGCAGTGCACTTAAAAACCGACAAAGATAGTTCTGTCTCTTATACACATCTGACGCTGCCGACGAGCTTCTTGGTGTA
>CAXHHS010000978.1:0-2939 GCA_964015645.1 uncultured bacterium | reverse complement strand
AGTTTAACCCGCGAAAGCGGCGGCGGCATTCGAAAAATCGCCACCTCGATTTTTGTGCCGGATTCGCGTCTGTTATGGCTCCCCTTTGCGCTTTGGAAATTATGGCGATTGCAACGCTCGCAGAAAATTGATACGATTATTGCCAGCATGCCGCCATTTACCACCGGTCTAATTGCTACAATTCTAAAACCGTTTGCTGCAAAAACCATTCTCGATTTTCGCGACGCCTGGACCAACAATCCCTACCTGCTGACGGTAAATTTTCTGCACCGCAAATTATCGGAAAAAATGGAAGCATTTTGCCTATTTCGCACTGCCGGTGTTATTTTCGTTAATCCCGCTTTGGAAACGTATTACCGGGAAAAATACCCTCAAATTCGGCAAAAACCCACCGCAACCATTCGGAACGGCTACGACCCGGAAGATTTTCCGGCATCGATAAGAAAAGAAATGCCTGCACCTAAACAAAACTACTTCGAATTAGGCATTATGGGAACGGTGTATTCCCGGGGAAACTGCCCGGAGAGTTTAATTCGCGCGATACAGGAATTAAATGCGGAAACGGCTGATTTTCGATCAAATTTCCGCCTAGTTTTTATAGGAAAATGGTCACCGGATTTTCTACGCTTTATAAAAGAAGTGGACATACAAGAGATCGTCGAGTTTATCCCCTATCGCCCGCACCGCCAGGCATTGGAAAGAGCTGCTCGGTTCGATGCACTGTCATTGTCCATCGATTCCGAACTTGAGGGCAGTGCAGCGGTTACTCCCGGCCGCATTTATGAATACCTGTTTTTAAAAAAGCCGATTTTAGCACTTTGTCCGCTGCAAAGCGATTTGGCAAACCTTGTTCGGGATCAGAACGCCGGGGAAGTAGTGGATTTCAAAAACATCAAAAAAATAAAAGACGTTATTGGGGATTGGATAGCGAACCGGGAAAATTTGAAAGACCGGTATACATTTCAAAACCTTGCCCAATTTTCCCGAGAGTCTCAGGCAAAATTGTTGATGGAATTTATTGATTAGGAGTGCCAAACTTCAGTTTGGCACTTCTTTAGCCGGACTCCTCAATCTGGCGGCGTAAAATCTCATCCCCTACCCTGTTCAAAAATTCTTGAAAAACAATTTGCATTTTTGTTGAATATTCCTCGAAACGGCTGCTATCTTCTTGCAATTTTGCCAGGGCAGCCAAATCTTGAAGCACCTGGAATGCCAGGTAAGGCAATCGCTGGCGTTCGCTATCGGCAAGCACGTTTTTCATTTTTTCCTCTGCTGCCCTTAATTTTCCTTTTTTCAACAACACTTTTCCGGAAAACCATTGCGCCAGGTTCTCGAATTTTGCGATCCCCTTCGATGCGCTTTCCCATTGTTTTACAAGCTGCTCCGCCGCTTTTAATGTGCCGAACTTTAATTCAAAAACGGCAGCGTAATAATAAAAATTTAAGCTGTCGATGGGGTTATCCAAAAGCTCGATCAGCGGTTTGGCCTTATCCAAATAGCGTGTTGCGGAAGCGCCCCGGTTCTGCAACATTTCCTAAGAAGCTCACAACAAGGCCGCGCGACTGGTCATTTCTTCGTCGTTATTTTCCTCTGCCCATTGTAAGGTTTTATTTAAATATTCCCGTGCTTTAATAAACCCGCGAACCAGCAAATGCAAATGCCCCAGGTGTACTTTGGCCTGGTATTGCTCCCGGGTTAATTGTAACTTTTCGCTTAGTATTAAAGCCTTTTTTAAAAACATTAATGCGGTTGCATAATATCCCAATTCTTTCTCAACACTCCCCAAGTTTATCAACACCTGCACACTTTGCCGGGGACCCGCAATTAAAATATCCGTTTTGTAAAGATAGTTTAAATGGCTGCGAGAGAGATGCCATTTTCCATAATAGCCATATATTTCCGCCAAATATATTCTTGTCTTCGCAGCAACTTGCAAGGATGATATTGCATCTTCTTTCCGCAATAACGAATGTGCCAGCGTCAATGCGCCGGAAAAATCATTTTGGTTAATCGAGTAACGGATTTGCGCTAACAACAATTCCGGCAGATAACGAGAATCCGGCGGCAAAGCAACACGAATTTGCGCTGCAAGCTCAGCCTGTTTATTCGTGTTATCAATTCCAGTATAGATTTTTTTCAAGGTTTTATAGAGCCGCATAATTAGCACTTCATCTGCTACCCGGGGCAAAATTTTCAAGGCTTTTTCGTAGTAGCGAAGGGCGTATTTGGCATGGCCAAAATTCTGCTCTAATTCCCCGCGAAGTATGTTTGATAGCGCTAAAATATACGGCGGTACATCATCTTTTATGTTTAGTTCTTTCAGGATATAATGTGCTTCGGAAAGGGCGTCCATTTTAAACAGGGCATCGGCCATTTGCAGGCTAACGGCAATCCATTCCTGCCTCTGGCTGCGGTTTAAACTATCTCGCAATTCGCGAAAGGTTTCAAAGGCATTTTCATATAAACCGGCTAATAGTTGAATGTGCCCCATTTCGCGGAGTACATCTGCTCGATTGATACTGCATTCCGGGAAACGGGCAAGGTTGCGGCGTAAAAATGCAAACCGCTCCAATGCGCCGGAATAATTCCCGGTTTGATAAAACAGGTTGGCTTCCCGGTAGGCGAATTTTAGGGCGGTTAAACCATCGCCGGTATCAAAATACAGGATGGAAAGCGGCAGCGGTAGGGAGAGGTTTTCCGGGTGAATTAGCGTTTTCAACACCACCAAAACAGTTTCAACGCGTTCGATAGAGGTATTTTTTTTCAGAAATTCTCGCCATTCAGGCCAATCGATTCCGATATAATTTTCATTTGAATAGGTTGCCTGCCGGATAAATTCGTTTTTCAACCAAAGAGAGTGCGCACCCTGGTCGAGACCGTATTGCTCCAACAAGTCCGTAAATAGCGCTTCTGGCAGTGTAGATTCCAAACGACAGAGA
>CAXHHS010000977.1:0-2943 GCA_964015645.1 uncultured bacterium | reverse complement strand
AAATGCTGACAAAACTAGATGCTGTTATAAACAAAAGTCTGAACCACCCAAAAGAACTCTGATGTCGTTAACTGGTAATTTATCATAACGGCTTCCTTTGGGGGGGATCAAAAAAGGGGGTTAAACTTCAGCTATTCGAGAAGTAGATCATATATGCTTTTTTCGACTTCTATGCTGGTACCAAAAATCGACCATTATAAGAAAAAAGCGATTTCAAAACATCGCCAGAAGCCGCAGTCTTCTTTCCTGCCAATTTTGGAGGCTTATTGTCGCTCGTTAATAAACATCTCATGTTCTAAAAGTTTATGAACCTCTCCTAAAATCTCAATTCCTGATCTCCACCCCCACCGTGCCCCGCCACCCGGAAAAAGTCAGTTCTTCGTAAACCAGGTTTTCGCTAGTATAACCGATTTTCAGGAAGACATCTGTTTTGCGAGTTAGCTCCTGATCCAATTTAACATAAAAACGGTTTTGATTGCTCAATGGCGAATATAGTAAGTTTGGGTTTGTGTCTGCCTGAACAGTGTTATCGCGAAGGTAAAAATCCGTTAAAAAAAAGAGCGACCATTTCGGCGATAATATTTTGCCGAAAAGCAACCGAATCCAATGCTCAAATGTGGCTTCATCGAGAATTTGGGATTGATGGGAAATCAAACGGTAGGTAGCATTGAGAACAAACTTCCTTTTGTAATCCAGGGTTAATTCCGGGCCAAAGCGCCAGCCATTGTTCTCGCGAAGATTGCTCCCCTCAGCAGCAACGCCATCGATGAAAAAATTCTCCCCATATATCCCGGCGCTGATTTTAGTAGATAATGTGAATAAGCGCAGCCATTTTGCAGAAAACAAAAATGCCTTTAAAGTATTTTCGATGCTGGCATCAACATCGCGATAGGCATATTCCAGGTTTAGTGCAATGGAAGCACCAGGCCGGTAAAACCAGGCGCTTTGGATGCCTCCCAGGAAAACATTGTAATTCAGATCCAACACATCAACCATTAGCCGGTTTAAGCGATAGTCGGTTTTAATTCCCCAGCTAAATTTACGATGTTTGCGAAAATACTGCCCTTTGACATTCCAAACCAAAGCGGTAATGTTAACCGTTTGGAAAAAAAATTCCGGTTGCAATTCGGTTTGTAAACGCCAGGCATACTTGCGAGTAGAGTGCGCGAGTTTAAGCTGTCCTTCAAAACCGGCCAGGAGAAAATGCTGCGCATTGTTAACAGAAGTCGCCGCTTGCGCAATTCCCCCTTCACCGGTCAGTTTATATTTTAATTGGCCCAACAGCGGCGTTGTTGCAAATAATAAAAGGAGCAAAAATAACGATGTTATTTGGAGGCGTTTATCAAAAATCAGTTTTAAAAATACCTTATTTTTGGCCTAATTTGCCGGATATAACCACACGATATTGTTTCAAGCGTTTCTCCGCTTCTTTTAGCAATTGAAGGTAATCCTCCAGAGAAATTGACATTTCCGTAGAATCCACTGGCGAATGCCAGTTTTGAAGCACATCCCCGGTAAGGTCAATTTTCAATTGATCAAAGAACAAAGCAATTGCCTGTAATTGCTCGCTGGAACGAATTCCCGGCGGGTCGCGTTGGAAGCTCTCACTTGATAAATCGTTAGCGCCAGCCGGGCTTGCAGCGGCATCGACACTTTGGGCAAAAAGGCCGAATTGCTCGTCTTCAACCGCTTCCAAAAACTCCTGCGTTTTTTCTTCCAACTTGACAATATTTTCCAGCTCCTCGCGATTCTTTTCAATATGCCGTAAATGGCTATTGACATCGGAAACTGCCCGTCGAAGATAATCAGCAGAAATTTCCCGTTCAAGAGAATCTGTGGTTTCACTTAGATCAATTTCACGGATTTTTTGAGGATCGAACGACAGCGCTTTAAAGGAGGGAGAAAAACGCAAATATTTTTCCGTATAAGTAACAATCTGTCCTCTCAACGCCTGGCGGTCGCCGCGATAATTTGGAGATTTTTCCACTTCTTGCAAAGAATCCAACACCCCAAAATATCGCTGGGCAAGCTGCGAATTGAGCGCTGCTTCATTTCGGTTTAAGTTAAAAAGCTGCTGTTGCAGCAACTCGATTTTCTGCGATAGCTGCAACCCACCGGCCATCAATTGGCGGATGCGATTTTTGTCAGCGTTTTCCTTCTGCTTTTCCCGGTCAATCGTTTTTGCCTGCTGTTCTAAAAGTGCATTCAGAGAATCCAGGCTGGATTGCTGGCGTTCGATCTGTTGCAGCAAATCGGAATATTGTTTTTCCAACTCTTGAATGTTTTGCCCAAATACAAGGCCGCCACCAATCAAGAAATGGATAATAAAAAATATGGGTTTTAAGCGTTTCATTTAACCAACTTCATTTTATCAAATTTACAAACAAAACAGACAAGCGTTTAAAGTAACCTCTATGGTTTTATTCGCCGTTACTGTAACGAGTTCATGATATTGAATATTTCCCGGGCCAATGCAGCAGACACTAGCATCAACAAAATACTGGCCCGGCTCAACCTGAAAAACCGCTTTTCCATCTTCACCGGTTTTTTGAATCAAACCAATTGGCATAATCTCAATCTCAACATCTTTCACCAGTTGATTTGTGGATAAATCAACGACGAGCACATCGACAGTACCGGTTTGGGATTTGGATACGATTTCGTCGCAGCTTGCGATTAATAGCAAACCGCTTATAGCTAAAACCCAAAGGTCGATTTTTATGGCTTTCATAAAATTTCCATCTACATCAACTCATACTTTTCCAGTTTATAATACAATGTGCTGGTTCGAATTCCCAACAATTTGGCAGCCTGGTTTTTAACGCCGTTCGCTTTTTTTAAGGCATGTAAGATCAAGTTTTTTTCGAAGGCATTAACCGCTTCTTCCAGCGGCATGTTTTCGTAATTGGCAAAAGATTGGGAATTGGTCGAGCCGCCCAATTG
>CAXHHS010000976.1:0-2952 GCA_964015645.1 uncultured bacterium | reverse complement strand
TACACCAAGAAGCTCGTCGGCAGCGTCAGATGTGTATAAGAGACAGCCTGAATTTTTATCGCTGCGATCGTAAATCGCGTAACCAACTGCTACCCGGCAGGGAACCCCCAATGCCCGTAACAGCAGGGTAGTTGCCCCGGCAAAATAAGTACAATAGCCTTTTTTATTCTCAAACAAAAAATAGTGCATGTAAGATTGGTTGAAATTCTTTGGCGCACCCGGCTCCAGGCTGTAGGTAAAGCGTTTGCTGCCACTTTCATCCGTGCCGATAAAATAATCGATAATGGTTTCCACTTTTTGATAAGGCGTTTCTTTGCCTTTGGCAATTTCTTTCGCCAGGTTCATAATCAGGGTGTCAGTTGTGTCGAATTCTGTGTAATAATTTAAAAATGTGGAATCCATAAAAGAATATAGCAAGTCGGTATCAAAATTTAACGCTTCTGCACGTTGATCGCGGAATTGTGCCAACTCCGGGTTGGTGGTGCTGTACACAAAAGGCGGCAGATTCCAGATAGAGATCAGCGAAGAACACTGATACGCAGCAGTAAAGGTTTCGCGATCCTCCGGCGCAAGCGGTAGTTTTTGATAATAATAACCGGTATTCGGCGCTACGTAAGCATCTTTTGCCAGCGATTGATTGTAAACCAATGCGGAAATATTTTTACGATATTGGTATTCCGAAGTGCTTTGTTCAATAATCGAATCGGCAATCGAAAACCCAATCGGCACATCTTTTATCGACGGCGAAAACAGGTCGTTCGGCACCGCGGATGGCGGGTAGGGATCAAGCACAAATTTTTCCGTTCTTGGCTCGTAGCGATTTAAAACATAGCGGCGGAAATGCACCGGAAGCGGCACTTTACCGCCATCCGCGGTGGGGAAAAAATTATCAATATAAGTCGCAAAAACAGTCTCATCGGAAAGTTTAACTTCCGGCAGCAATTGGGCGTAATCGCGCAAATCGAATTCGGGCGGCGTACCACCGGCACCGCCACCGGTTTTTTGGAGAAAATCGGCAGAACTGGCTTGCGCTTCGGCCAACTGCTCCTCAAGTGTCTCCGGGATGCTAAATAAATACACATACAACACCGGCAGCAGCAGAATGAGGATCAACACTGCAATGGTGATGGCAGTGCGGCGAAATAGGTAACGGAATTTTTTGGAATCCACGGAGGTTAATTTGCGCAAAATTTCGTTGATGGAAACGATGTAGATGCTGTAAAACAGCACCGGCACAATCAGCATAAAGAGCATCGTTACGAAGCGGGCGGCAACTGAGGTATCGGAAAACACCGTTGCGGTGGTCCAGTTTACATAAGCGGCGTTCATTTGCGTTTGCAGGTTGAAAAAATCGTTTACCACAAAAATAATGGCAATCACAAAAATCGCTAACGATGCAACCCAGGGAAAATAGGTGAATCGCGCAAATCCGAATCCTAACACCCAGGCAAACACAAATACCGCGGCATAAATGAAAAACGCGATGGAATGGTAAAAGGCGTCGAATTCGCCGAAGGTCATCGACCCCAGGAATTTATAAATCCCGAATAACAACCCTGCTAAAATCAAAAAGCTGACGGAGAAGCGCAATTTGTAGGAATATAGGAAAAAGGAGATCAGCAGCCCGGCGGTAAATACGGCTGCGTTTGACCAGGCATCGGTATGTAATTCCGTAATGGTCGTTGAATATAACATCCACAAATAGATGCTGATCAAAATTGTGGGGATAATTTTAAAGGCGATATTCGCCAATATAATTGAAAAATCCGGTTTTTTCATAGTTCTATAATCGTTTGGCTTTTTTGAGTAAGGCGTTCTTTAAACTGTTTATCGTTCTGCGAAATAAATTTAATGGTATTGCGAGCATTATGTTTCCGGCGGGCGGCATCAATCGACTCTCGGGTATCCACCCAAAATACTTGTTTAAAGATCGACGGCTTTTGAATTTTATCCAGGGAATTAGATGCATTGTAGACGCAAAGGTTAAATCCGTTCGTCCCGCTGCTGTTCAATTGCTGTACCTCGGATACCGGGCAAAGCGATGACACCAGCAGCAAGTTAGACGCGCTGCGCATTTTGTGGTAATTCTCCTTAATGAAATCCGCTACCTTTTTGTTTTTTTGCCACTTAGCGGCGCTGATGCTGTACAAGATTTTTTGATATTCATCTAATTCATAATGATCTTCTACGGTTTGATCCGTTAAGTATTTGACCGTAAATCCTTGCTCGATAATCGAATCGACCACCTGGCGAATTTTCTCCTTATAAATGTCGAGTAAAAAATCTTTGATCTCCACGCCCTGGTTTTTTGATGGTGACGCATCGTAAAAACAAGTCATCACATTAATATGCGAAACGTAGGGAAAAGTGCGGTCGTGAATACGCACCGTCAACTCGCGGTTGCGTGCATAGTTTTTCCAGATGATGCGGCGAATGTCGTCGCCCGGGGCGTATTTTTTGTAATCGAGCAACTCTCCTTTGGCGAATTTGTGCTGCACCACTTTCATCACCGGTTCTTCCGATGTCGGCATGGTAAAATCGATTTCTTCTTCCTCGTTTTGCGGCGGCTCGGTAAATAAACCGACGCTTTCCACTTCATTGTAGGGCAGGGAAAAGAGGTGGAAAAAATCTTCGAAGTGAATAAAGCTGCTGTGAATGCGGTAATCACGGATATTCGGCAGATGCACTGCCTTGCGGCCTGAAATGCCAATTCGGCGTTTGTTCTCTTTAATCGTATTCGTCAATAAAATATCTTCGGTTTGCGTTAAATCTTCGAAAATGATTTTCACTTTTGCGAATCCCAGCAACGGTTTGTGAATGCCGTAAATACGCACTTCCGTGTTCACTACACCTGGCGCAGGATGTTCATTGTGAAATTTGATTTTGATAATATCTCTTCGCTCCTGCTCATCGGTTTCCAACACGCGCTTTTTGAACAACAGCGACAAATAT
>CAXHHS010000975.1:0-2952 GCA_964015645.1 uncultured bacterium | reverse complement strand
ACTATTGATATTTATGAAAAAATTAATGCGAAAAAAGTCAGCTCTTCAGAGCTGACCATTTCATGACTATAATCAAAACTGTCTTATAAGAGATTATTGTTATGGCAAATGATCAGATTGTAAATAACAGGCTGAATGGGATTTACTACACTCCTACAGGTTTAGCAGGATTCCTTGTTAAACCACTCATTGACAGGTCAAACCTATATATTTTTGACCCTGCGTATGGAGAAGGATCTCTACTGTTAGCTGCTGAAAAAATATTTAATGAGAAAATAGGTTTGCATAATGGTAATCTGAATCTCTTTGGTTGCGATATACATCCAGTAAATGGGTTATTGGAACATTTGCCAAGTTCAGATTTATTAGCATTAGATTTTTTTGAATATCCGCTTGAAAATAAATTTGATGTGATATTAATGAATCCTCCATATGTTCGTCACCATCTTATTGGTAGAGAAAAGATAAAAGTATATCAAAAATTAATTTCGAACATATGTCATCTTGACTATACCTCAGATTTATGGACATATTTTTTAGTAAAATCAATTGGACACTTAAGGGAGGGAGGTAATGTAGGAGCAATTCTGCCCTGGTCATTTTTACAAGCGGATTATGCATGTAATTTAAGAACCTGGCTAACTGAAATTTTTGGTGAAATTAGAACTTTAGCATTGGGAGCAAAATATTTTAACAATGCAAAAGAGAGAGTAGTATTGGTTTGGTTAAAGTATTACGGGAAATCTTGTAAATCGATAAAAATAACTTTCTCGAAACGAATAAAGGAAGATATTCCATATATAGATATGGATGTAAATAAATGGATATCTGATAAAGTTGTTTTTAATGAGGTTAGTGACTCTCAATTTATTCTCTCAAGATATATTCGAGATTTTGGTTTTTCAAAATTTGAGAATTACGCAGATGTAAGAATTGGTGTCGTAACCGGAGCTGATGATTACTTTATTATTTCAGATACTATAGCAAATGAGATAAAAGCTTCAGAAGGTGATTTAATTTCAATTTATACTACTTCGAGGGAATTTAGAGGATTATACAACAATGGGATAGCGCAACTCAAAAAACTTTTAGTTCTATCGAAAAAAAACGCTGAATATTATCAAAATTATATTAAAAGAGGTGAAGGAAAAAGATACCATTTTCGCTCACATTCCCTTCGACGCAATCCCTGGTATGCTGTAAATATAGGCGAAACTCCTGATGCTTTTTTCCCATATCGAATGTCCCAACTACCTTATTTAATTAGAAATGAAGGAAAAGTACAATGTACGAATTCAGTGCATAGAATATATTTTAAAAATCTCTCGGAGTCTGAAATTAAATGGATTCAAATTAGTTTAATGTCAGTTGTAGGACAATTGTCATTAGAAAGAGAATCAAAAACATATGGAAGAGGTATGTTAAAAATCGAACCAAAATCATTGAAGAATTCAGTCGTCTATAAAGGGAATAGCAATAGTATTGACAGAGTATATAGTGCTGTGAATAAGTTATTATTAAAGGGAGATAAAGTCAGCGCAATGAATTTATCAACCGAATTCATCAATGAAGAGTTAGGTATCCCGAAAGAATTTTCAGACGAAGCATTGTCTGCTTTAATAGAACTTCAAACTCGCAGGTTTGATCGATAAAAATGATGTTTGCAAATAAGTTATCGGTGCTCGAAATCGAAACAGAGCATCGCAATATTTAAATCCGCTCAAAACAAATTCGAAATAATCTCATAAGCCCCCACGTAGGTTCCGATCAAACTCCCCAAACTGGTTAAAATAAACACCAGGAACACCCGCAAGAGCTTATTTTTCCACCAGGCGTTAATCCTGGAGACATCTTCGCTAACCGCCTCAAATTCTTTTACCACCGGCGGCTGAAAATATGCCTGTACAAATGCGCAAACATAACCGGCGCCAATAACCGGGGTTAAGCTGGTAAACGGCGCAGCAATAAATGCGGAGATGGTCGTAAAGGGGTGCGCCAGTGCCAGCAGCGCTCCGATGCTGCTGGGAATACCGTTTGCCAAAATCCAATACAGGGCATTATCACCGGCGGCAGCGGCGCCTTTGGTAAAGCCGATGTAAACAATCGAGCCGATGATAATCGCCGGAATCCCCCAGCCAATCCATTTCCACAGCGGGGACACCGGGGGGATTTCTTCGATCTTTTTTAAATCCCTTTTGCGATTTTCCGTCAGTGCTTTGGAAATACCATTGACGTGGCCGGCGCCAACAATCGCCACAATTTTGTTGCCTTCCGCTTCTTTCATTTTTTGGGTGAGGTAGGTATCGCGTTCATCGATCAGCACGCGTTTGAGCACCGGCATGGCTTTTCCTAACTCGCCGATCAATTCGTTCAAGACATCTTTTTGGCGAATTTCGGTTAATTTTTCTTCCGAGATTTCTTGCTCTTCGAACACACCGACCAGGCCGGAGGACATCAGCATAAATTTATCTTTAAATGACATCGACTTCCAGGCACGGCGTAGCGTGATGCGAATATCGCGGTCGCACAGCGCCAGGGGAATGTTGTTTTCCTTCGCTACCTTTGTCGCTTCCAGCAATTCCAGGCCGGGGGTTACACCCAATTTTTGGCCCAACTTTTTCTGGTATGCCCCTAACAGCAAATTGATTAACAACGTGCTCAATTGTTTTTGTTTGATGACCGATTTTAAATTGAGATTTTCCCACTTCTTCTTTTCCGAGAGTGCTTTATAGCGTTGCGGATCCAATTCCACGCACACGGAATCCGGCTGCTCGTTTTCCACCACTTCCCGCACCAGTTTCGCGGATTCCTGGGAAATATGCGCGGTGCCGACCAAAATAAACTCTCGCCCATCGACTTCGACGATTTGGACATCCTGGGGATATTGCCGTTTGGCTACGGATTTTTCTTCCATTTAGAATTCTACCTTTGTTTAAGTAGGCAGTAGGCAAA
>CAXHHS010000974.1:0-2962 GCA_964015645.1 uncultured bacterium | reverse complement strand
AATTTTAGCGCGACTTATCTGCAATTTTTCGTTCTAAAAATGATAATTGTTGTTGCGATTATTATCCTTCAATCATTGCTAAGCCTGGTGGTAATGCCAAAATGGTTAGCGGCATCGACGGAGCAGGATGAAGCGAACTCCCCGAAACCGGCTGTCTTCGAAAAAAACCGCAAAAGAGCAAATCTATACAACGCCTTCAGTATAATTTTGGCCGCCGCCGCTATTTTGATTGGAATGGCGTTAAAGTATCTTTAACCGCCAAGAAATAGCAAATCTTGCATATCCTTAATTCCTTCCTTAAATTTGACACGGTCAAACGAGGCAAATTGCCAACTTTGGGAGGGCGTTTGTTTTATCGAGAGATAGCGGTTTAAAGTAAACCATTTTTCAGCTTCTCCGAAAATTACAAGCTGCGCCAACGCGGGTTTCTTGAATTCATACTCCGATATTGTCCTGGTACAGTATCTCGGCATCATACCATTTCCTGTTTTTACATTCTTACATCTGATTTTTCTATTGAGAGCTTTAATCCAATGTATTGTTCTTGGTAGCGTTATTTCCTGTACGCCAATTGGCCGGAAAGGAGGTGATGGTTGTTTAGCAATTGGCGAATGGAACACTGCGCACAGTATAATTTCTTAAAATCTCAGGAGGCGTAATAATGCATAAGTTTATGATTTTAAAGAGAGTTAGCAGAACTATAATAGCTGTAATAATCTTGTTGGCGCTGGCTACCGGATGTATCCAAAACACCGGCGATAAAGGACAAATTCCGATTACAACCCAATCTATTGAGGCTCAAAAAATTTTCCTGGAAGGCCGGCAATTATTTGAAAATCTCCGCATTGATGAAGCCCGCGAGTTATTTTCGCAAGCGTTAGAAACGGATCCCGATTTTGTTCAAGCCCATCTTTACCGCTCGCTTTCTTCCGAGACTGCAATGAACTCCGAACAACATTTGCAAAAAGCGATGTCCCTCGCCATGAATGCTTCGGAAGGGGAGCAACTGTTGGTCGCTGCAGTAATGGCGGCAGAGCATGGAAACCCGTCCAAAGAGATTGAGTTGTTAGAACAGTTAGTGCAAAACTATCCCCGCGATGTCAGGGCGCATTATTTTCTGGCGTCAACATACGACGCGCAACATGAACTTGATAAAGCAATTGCGGAATTTCAAAAATTGCTAAAAATCGATCCCAATTATTCTCGCGCTTACAATCACCTGGGCTATGCTTATCGTGATAAAGGCGATTTCGAAAAGGCTTCCGAAGCCTTCAAAAGATATGTGGAACTCATTCCCGATGAGGCCAATCCCTACGATTCCATGGGCGATTTATATACAAAAATGGGAGAATATGATAAAGCGATTGAATCCTATCAAAAAGCAATCGATTTAAATCCGTCATTTGCTTTCTCGCAACGGAATATCGGTACGAACCTGGTATTCCTGGGCAAATATGACGAGGCGCGAGATGCTTACAGAAAAGCGCTGGAAATGGAACCGACGGCAGCAGGTAAAATAATCGATATGCGGATGATCGCTTATGCTTACATTTATCAATCGGATTTCGAGAATGCGATCAAACATTTTGATAAAGCATTTGACATGGCCATCGGCGCAAACATTCCTGAACAACAAGCCCAAATTTACTATGCAAAATGTCGAGTTCACCTGGAAGCGAACCGGTTTGATAATGCAAAACAAAGCCTTGCGGCTTGTAGTGATGTGGTTGCAAAATCCGAACTTTCCGAGGCTGCCAAATTTCGCTATGAAAAAAATATCTTATATGAAATGGCGCGGATCGCTTCGAAACAAAAAGATTTCGACCGCGCAACAACAAAGGCTGCCGAGTATAAAGTGAAAGTGGAAGAAGGGTACGATCCCGATCAAATTAAAAGCTATTACGCATTGTTAGGCCATATTTCTATTGATAAGGGAAATTATGCCAAAGCAATCGAGCACTTTCGGCAGGCCAATCAAAAAAATCCCTATACGCTTTATCTTTTAGGAGTATCGGAAACCGAAGCGGGCGATGCATCCCTGGGGGTGGAGCTGTTTAAAAAGGTTGCAAATTGGAATGAAAGCAGCCTGGATTACGCCTTTGTGCGTTCCAAAGCAATGGCGCGAACTGTAATGGCTGTGAACTAATTGCTTTGTTTTCGGGAAAAAAAATTAAGGAAGTTAACCCTACTATCAAGGGTTAGTTTTTGCTATTTTTAACCGCAGAGTGCGCGGAGTTACACAGAGATAAGTCACTAAAAAACAATAACCTTTGTAATCCTCCGTGATCTCTGCGGTTAAATAAAAACACACAATTAATTGGCCTAAAGCGTATAAGCCCTGGCTAAATTCGCGGTTGCTTTTCCGCAAGGAAGCGCTAACTTTAGAACGTTGTCCGAATTCAAAATCGATTGGTTGAAAATGCAATCTCGAAACGCCCTCATCATATTTATAAAGGCTCCCCGTTTAGGTACCGTAAAAACCCGCCTTCAACCGGATTTAACCCCGGCGCATTCATTACAACTTTATAAAGCAATGGTTGAAGATTTGGTTGACCATTTTCGATCCGCTGCCGATTACGATTTGCACATCAATTTTTGGCCACCGGATGGCGAATCGGAAATCCGCAATTGGTTGGGTGAAGGTTTGCATTATGCACCACAGCGAGGAAATGATCTCGGTGAAAAAATGCGGTTTGCCTTTTCCGATGTATTTGCGCAAGCGTATCAAAAAGCTGTTATTATTGGCAGCGATTTGCCCTCGCTGAATGACGGCCATATCCGGGAGGCATTTCACAACCTAAATAAAAATGACGCAGTTTTCGGCCCCACTGAGGACGGCGGGTACTACCTGGTTGCATTAAAAAATCCCCACGCAATCCTGTTTGAAAACGTTGCCTGGAGCACGGGGGCAGTATTCTGTCTCTTATACACATCTGACGCTGCCGACGAGCTTCTTGGTGTA
>CAXHHS010000973.1:0-2967 GCA_964015645.1 uncultured bacterium | reverse complement strand
GATATTGCATGCTTACATCCAGCCCCCAAAAATCAACTTCACCGAAATTTCGATAGGTGAGCATAATTTCCGGAACTTGCCCAACACCGAGATCATTTCCATCCGGAGCAACGATAGCAACTGGTGTTTGAGCATTGGGGAGTTGATCTTCTGCAAAGCCAACGATCAATTCCGCTGCGGCTTCCGGGGTAACTCCAACCAATTGAAGCGATCCGGCCAACAGAAGATTGTTAGAAATACCGTCAACTAAGCCGGATTGCAGATCACTTGCCAATGTTGGCACAAAAACAAGCGGTGTTTCAAACCGGAGCGGGCCGACAAAATTTTCTTTTCTGGTATAATACCCATCTATAGCAACTAAAAACCGATCTTCAACAAGACCTTTATACCCCAGTTCAAATGTTTGGGTAATGGTATTCTGTATTGGCTCTATGTCTACCAGGTCGGTAACGGAGTTAAAAGTTCCCCCGGAAGTCGGAACTGCCAGGGCACCTTGCGAAAAACCGGTAACAACAGTCGGTGAAGCGCCATTAGGATTTAACAAGCTAACCAGCGCTTCTATCTGTGCTGCAGGTAAATTCAGGCCATTTTGCGCTAACAGTGCTTGTAGATCCGCAACCGGGGTAGCAGCGAGTCCATCATATACTTGCTGGTAAACACCATCTAAGGGGAGACCAACGGGTTGAGCGGCACCAAGTGTTGCCGGGCTAAGGCTTCTGGCAACCAGATCGGTTCCGGCCAATGCTGTAAAATCGGAATTCCTTATCCAGGAGAAACCATCGCGAGAACCACGGCCTCGTACGGTAATCGGGCCAAATGCTCCAACTTCCAGATCCAGATTCAGTGAATTATTTCCAGGAAGAGTAACCGCACGATTATATGTGGCGCGCAAAGAATGCAGGGGATTCACTTTATATACCAATGCAAGGCGGGGGGAAAACTCCGTTTCTTCAAAAATATTATTGTAATCCAACCGCAGTGCGCCGGTAATATCTAACTTTGGTGTAGGCTTGAATAATGCCTGGGCATAGCCGCCGAACTCAGTAACCTGGTCGTCATCATCATTACGCCCGTTTATTGTCATTTTCGTTTCCGGGTTTGTATGATCCAGATCAGCACCAGCTATAACCTGAAGATTACTACCGAGACTAAAATCATACTGTGCTTGAAAATTGAACTGTTTACTTTCATCTACAACCGCATCGACTTCTCCCTCGCTTGTCGTCAACTTACGGTATAAAAAAGACTTACCGGCATCGTTGAAGTTAACATATCCCTGGGCAAAGAAACTCCCTGCTTGTAAGCGAAGCTGCCCGTATGAATACCCAAATCCATCTGCCTGGGCTGTGCCAACCCCGGTTAAAACGGTACCATCGAGTTCGGAATGTCCGGCGCTTGCAGTCAAAAAAGTACTATTACTAAATTTATACATCAGCGTGCCATTGATATTCAATTTTTTGTAATCATAATTACGCTCTACAACCTCTCCTTCCAATTGTATGGCATCCGTCGAATCATTCGGATCCAGTTCCCAATCATTAGCCTCCGCATATTGAGCCGTTATTTTATAACCAAACTGCTCATTAACGGCCCCGGCATGGCGAAAAGTGCCAAAATAGGATGAGCGTTCACCACCGCCAATAGAAATATCCGTTCCGGGATGGGAAATCGGATCCTTTGTTATATAGTGAACAACCCCGGCATCTACACCCGGACCATATAAGGCGGAGCCAGGACCGCGTACGACTTCAATTTTATCAATATCGAGGCCAATGTTCGGCATTACGGAGTGAATATTAACGGATAGTGATGGCACAGCCGCCTGGCGATAATCGGTTAAAATGTAGGCCGCACCGGAAAATGCATTATTAAAGCCGCGTAAAACGACTTCCCTGCGGTCAACGCCGGTTTGTGACACATCAACGCCGGTGGTGTTCCGTAAAGCGGAAATAGTACTGGGAGAAACATCCCGGCGAACCTCCACTTCGTTGAGAATGGAAACAGACGCCGGCGCTTCCAGCGTTTTTTCCGGGCGGCGAGAGGCGCTAATGGTTACGGCATTCAGGCCGATTCCGGTAGCCTCCAGGGCAACATCTGTGGTGGTGGTTTGGCCGGCGGCTACGGTAACGCCGCTTAAAACGACATCGCCATAGCCGATATAAGATACAACGATATCGTATGTGCCAGCCGGTACATTGGTTACAACGTAAATACCATCAACATCAGTAGCTGAACCTAAACCGGTTCCTTCCAGAACAACATTTGCGCCAATTAACACCTCACCGGTTTGCGAATCAGTTACAATTCCTCTTACCGTCCCTTCCTGGGCAAATAATCCCATTGCCAAAAATAAAGCACCTAAAATCGTGGTCAGTATAAAACGATGCATAAATCCTCCTGAGTTAAGTAAAAATTGAAATTTGAATAAGGTGGATTATTCAAAGACTAAGGCGGTGAATCAATTTATAGAATCTTTCCATATAATTAGCATAAAAAACAACAAGTTAAGGCTGCAAATATACAAACACTATAGTTACCGTAAGATGATTATAACACTAATTTTGAAATTAATCAAATTATTTTTATTCGGAATGTTAGAATGTTGTACTCAACAAATTTATTGAAGGGGTTAGGATTCCTGGGAAAGTTCCAACAAAATGCCGTTGAAGCTTTTTGGATGAACAAAGGCGATTTTTTTTCCTTCAGCGCCAATTTTAGGTTCCTGATCGATAAGTTGTAAGCCATTGGATTTCATTGTTTGTAGCACTGTCAAAATATCCGTTACGCCTAAAGCAATGTGATGGAGGCCCTCCCCCTTTTTAGCAAGATATTTGGCAATCGGAGAATCATCAGCGGTTGGCTCTAAAAATTCAATGTTCGATTCTCCGATTTTAAATCCAACCACATGAACTTTTTGCTCTGCAACGGTTTCTTCAAATTCCGGTTCGAGATTGAACAATAATTTAT
>CAXHHS010000972.1:0-2975 GCA_964015645.1 uncultured bacterium | reverse complement strand
TACACCAAGAAGCTCGTCGGCAGCGTCAGATGTGTATAAGAGACAGTTTTAGAGACTTGCCTATACGTGCAGGATTTGGAGGCGGCGGAAAAATTTTATTCGGATGTGTTAGGATTCGAACTTTACTCCAAAGTCAATTACCACCGCCAGAGGCGGTGGCTTGAAATGACTGCCGCTAGAAGCGGCGGCTCACCCCGTGCGGGGTGAGAAAGGGGTTGGGTGCGCACTGATCCACCGCCAGAGGCGATGGCTTTTGACTATAGTAAAGGGGCGTCACATTTTTTACAGTTGCGGGAATTCGATGCTGCTAATTTTCAACCCGGATAAAACAATGGAATTAGGAAAAGATGTCCCGGCACACGGTTCATTTGGGGAAGGCCATGTTGCATTTTCGATCTCGGAAGCCGAGCTTAACACCTGGCGCGACTATCTAACTTCCAAAGGCGTGGAAATAGAAACGGAAATTACCTGGCCCGGCGGCGGAAAATCAATCTACTTTCGCGACCCGGCAAATAACAGCATTGAGCTGGCAACCCCCCAAACATGGAAAATCGCACAAAATTGAGCGATTTTAAATTAATTCTTTAAGCTGTTTGGATAATCGCTTATATTGGCGTGATTTTTTTCATACGATGCTGAAAAGAAGTGCAAGCAAGCCACTTTAAGGGTTTCCTCCCACAATTGATGAGCAACCAGCAGGCATCAAACGAGCGATAAGAAATAAATACGAAAATTTTGGCGATAACAATAAAACAACCAACAGGAGCTTATAATGAAAAATAGTTTTCTATTTACATCCGAGTCTGTTTCTGCCGGACACCCGGATAAAGTATGCGATTGCATTTCGGATTCGATTGTCGATGCAATTTTTCAACTCAATGGAAATGTCTCCGGAAATCGCGCTGCTATCGAAACCATGGTGACAAAAAACTTAACCGTGCTGAGTGGTGAAATATCGATCCCGGAAGGCGAGTCAATCGATTATGAAGCGTTAGCCCGGAAGGCAATTCGCGATATTGGGTATAATGTCCCGGAATTTCAATTTGATAATAGCTGCGAAATTTTAAATAACATTCACAAGCAATCGCCGGAAATTGCCGTTGGCGTCGATCAAGGCGGTGCCGGTGACCAGGGAATGATGTTCGGTTTTGCCACCAACGAAACCCCCGAATATATGCCGCTGCCAATTATTATGGCCCACAAAATTATCCGCGCAATCGACGAAGCAAGATTAGACGGCAGCATTCCCTTTCTAAGACCGGATGGAAAATCTCAAGTAACCGTTCGATATGAAAACTGGAAACCGGTTGCGATTGAAAAAGTAGTCGCCGCTGTTCCCCATAACCCGGATGTTTCCAACGAAGATGTTCGATCTGCGGTTTACGATAAACTCATATCTCCAATTATTGCAGAATATGGGCTGCCGTTTGATGCCACCGATAGCAGCTACATTATGAACGGAACCGGCGTCTGGACCATTGGCGGCCCGGTTTCTGATGCCGGTTTAACCGGGCGTAAAATTATTGTGGATACCTACGGCGGAATGGGACGCCACGGCGGCGGGGCATTTTCCGGGAAAGATCCTTCCAAGGTGGATCGCTCCGGTGCGTATGCTGCGCGGTATGTTGCTAAAAACCTGGTTGCCGCCGGTGTTGCGGATCGTTTGGAAATTCAGGTGGCCTATGTTATCGGCCATGCCAACCCGGTTTCCGTCATGGTAGATACGTTTAATACCGGAAAAATTAGCGAAAACCGGATTACTGAAATTATCAAAGACGTATTTGACCTGCGCCCGAAAGGCATAATGGAAACCCTGGAATTACAAAAATCCGGCTATCGCAGCACCGCTGCTTACGGGCACTTTGGCCGCAATGAAGCACGATTTACCTGGGAAAAATTAGATAAAGTAGACGCCATTAAAGCGATGATGTAACGATAAGGATGAAGGTTGAAGGATAAAGTATAAAAAATGAATATTGATTTTTTTATACTTTATCCATCTCTCCTTTATCCTTTTTAAAGAGGGAGGCAAGATGCCGGAAACACAAAAACGCGTCTTGATAGTGGATGATGAGGAAGACCTGACCTGGACCCTCTCCAAAAAATTATCCAAAGATAGCGATAAATTCGAAGTTACCTGCGTCAACTCCGGTAAGGAGGCGATGGGGTTCTTAAACCAGGTACCGTTTGACCTGGTGATTACGGATGTACGGATGCCGGAAGTATCCGGGTTAGATCTATTAGTAAACATAAAAAACCTTTACCCGGCCACAAAAGTTGTGATTATGACCGCTTACGGAAGCTCCGATGTGCAAGCAGAAGCAAATGAGCGCGGCTGTTTTAACTATATCGAAAAACCATTTGAAATCAATGAGTTACGCCAATTAATAATTGATGCTTTAGAGCAACGAAAAGGCTTTAAAGGTAATGTTGCCGATTTTCAATTAAGCGATATTATTCAACTTCATTGCCTGGGGCGTTTAACATCCGCGTTAAGTGTGGAGTGTGAAGACGGAAAAGGCACTATTTTTTTTCAAGAAGGAAATATCATTCATGCCGAAACCCGTAAGTTAGAGGGCGAACACGCATTCTACCATATTTTAAGCTGGCAGGGAGGAGAATTCCAAGTGCTGCGAAACCATGTCCCCTCGCGAGAAACGATTACTAAAAATTGGCAAAGCCTTCTCTTGGAAAGCATGCGCCGGGTAGATGAGAATTCTGATCTGGCGAAAGAAGTAGAAGAAGAAAAAAAACAGAAGCGGCAGCAGGAAATACATCAAATTCTCAAGAAATTCCGCAAGGCGGATAATATTGAACATGTATTGCTGCATACCAAAGTCGGTTTCCCCTTGTTTTATGAAGGCATTTTTGACGGCAAACTTGAAAAGATTAGCGACCTGGGAAACTTTATTTCGTTACTTTGGGAAAGTGTCATCAAAACATCGAAGTTTTTAGAAGGCGGTGGATTTCAATTC
>CAXHHS010000971.1:0-2978 GCA_964015645.1 uncultured bacterium | reverse complement strand
GGATTTACCGGCCCCGTTTGGCCCGATAATACCGGTAAATTCTTTATCCGTTATCGCAAAAGAGATATGCTCTAAAACAGTTATGGAATGATACGCAAAGCTGACATTCCTGATTTCGATCATTCCGCAGCCTGCTGAAAAACGTCGAATAGTACCATGGCGATTTGCGCAATACGCGGACCGGGGATAATAAAGTAGCGTTCAGTAAAAATATGAATGTTTTCGTAACGAACCGCCTTCAAAGTGGAAAGCGTCTGCCAATCTTCTATGAGTTGTGGTACTTCCGCGTGTGCTTTTTTAGGATCGATTATACGGAATTCCAAAATCGTATCGGGATTGCGGCGGATTAAATCTTCTTTGGAAACATCAAAATAGCGTGGTGTAACGTCGTCATAAACATTTTGTCCCCCGGCTAATTCCAGCAATTCGCTAAGATAGGTCTCCTGCCCGGCAGCGTAGATGCTCTTTAGGCTGCCGGCTTCCCTTCCGACCACTAACAATGCCGACATCGGATAGCGGCCGGTAGAATTATTTTTCACCCAATCCAGCGTATCTTGAATCCCCTGCACAAGCACCCCGGCTTTACCCGGGCGGCCTAAAACCCGGCCCAATGCCTCAGTTGACATTAAAATTTCCTCAATCGTTTCATCCGGCAAAGTAAATGTTTTTAGGCCGAGGCGATTTAATTTGCGTTCCAAATCGCCGTTTGGTAACAGAAAAACAATATCCGGCTTCAGCGCCACCATCTTTTCAAAATCGGGGTTAAGATATCCGCCAACGGTTTTCACGGATTCTACTGCTTTCGGAAACAAACAGTAATCAGTGCGGCCAATCAGCAAATCACCGGCATCGATTTTATAAATTATCTCCGTGATGTTCGGTGCGAGGGAGATAATGCGTTTAGGCGCTTCTTTAGAGAATAATTGAGATGTGAGTAAAATAGCAAAAAAGAGGGTGAGGTTTAGAATTCGGTGTTTCATTGATTCGCTTTCCGTTCGGATTTATAGTTTGATGATTTTCGTTTATCAAGCTCTCCATACACCCATTCTTTTTCTTCATCCGCCATCTGCTGCCAGGTTGCGATTTCATCGAGTGTTCGGAAACATCCCTGGCAATACCCGGTTGCGGAATCAATTTTACAGACATCAATGCATGGAGAAACTGGAAACCGTTTCATAAAGCAGCGCTCAACCCCTTATAAATTAAAGACTTTCGATTAATTTTCCAACAGCCAATTGAATTATTTTTAGCGCGTTATCAACATTTTTTTGACCGCTGAGGCATTATCGGTGCGGATTTCATAAAAATAAGCCCCGGATGGTAATTTTTTGCCGGAAAAATCCACAGCATCCCAGGTTAACTCGTAACTACCTGCGGTTAAAAATTCATTTACCGGCGTTGCAACAACCTGCCCCAGAACGTTAAAAATATTCAGCTTTACTTTGCCACTTGTTTTAACATCAAAGCGAATTATTGTTTCCGGGTTAAACGGATTGGGATAATTTTGATACAGCGTAAACGACGCCGGCACACGATCGGCAACCGGGGAAATCGCTGTTGGATCGCTTTCGAACAATGCAACCGAGTTTGGCCCGGCTCCCACTAAAAATGAATTTTGCAATTCGTGAGTTGAGGAAAAAATCATCAAAGTGTCTGTGCTAAAATCGGCAATATAAACATTATCCTGGGAATCGATTGCCAATCCCGGGCCGCCGGGCAGTGCACTGGTTTCGTCTAACTCAAATTGGCGGTTTGGAATATCATACACTAAAACACCGGAGCCAAACGTTGCCAAATACGCTTTATCCACAGAGTTTACCGCTACAAAGGTGATAAATGCGTTGAGCGAATCAACATGGGAAACGGTATCCGCACTGGTATCGATAATATTTACCTGGCTGCTAATATCTACAAAATTTCCGGTACAAGCTACAATCAGGTTGCCCTGGGAATCTAAATCCAGTGCTTGCGGATTCAGGCCGACAGGAATATCCGATACAGAGAAATCAGCAATATTAATGGCACTAACCACGCCGGGTAAAAAATTGGGATAAACAAATCCACTATTGGCAACATACAATGTTCCATTATGGTATTTCATTCCTTCCGGCCCGGCACCTACGGCTACGGTTTCGACCGATAGACCATTAGTCACATTAAAAAACGCCACTTCGTTGGTTAGCAGCAAACTAACTGCCGCCAGGGTATCGTTGATGAATTCAATTGCCCAGGGGTTGGTACCTTGCCCGGTATCGATTCGGCGAATGGTATTCAGCGTAGCCAGGTCGATTACCTGGATTTCATTTAACCCCGAATTAACGACATAGGCGTTATTCCCGTGAATATTCACCTGGTTGGCAAATAGCCCCAGGGTTGCAGCATCAGCATTGATAGTCTGGTTTTCCAGGTTAATTATTGACAAATTTTCCCCCACGCTGTTTACCACGTATGCGCTATTAGGGGTTTGGGCAAACACACTACCTGCGATCCAAATCAAACTGATGAGCATACTACTCTTTACATAAGATTTCATCTCACTTCTCTCAATTTTGGGTGAATTTTAGTTTAGCCGTTATTCTAAACTGCCGACCGGGCATGGGAAACCCGCGCAGCAATTGATATTGCGTATTGCTTATATTTTTGACAGCGACGCCTAAATCCAATTGTAATTGCCCGAAAACTTGCTGGTAGGAAAGTGAGAAATCCCAAAGATCATACTTTGGAAGCGGATTACCGGTATTGGATGGCGTCACATGCCGTTCGCTAACGTGACGGTAAATTAGCAGTCCCTGCGCCCGCCAAATACCAAACCAAAGCGTGGTATTGACAGTGTGTTCCGGTGTAAAAACGATGCGTTTATCACGGCGGTTAGGGGCCTCGCTTTTGTTGATAGCATCGATGTAGCTATACCCGGCTTGAATGCGGATATGATCTGCAATCAAATTTTGCTCTAATTGGAAATCGATGCCCTGTTTTTC
>CAXHHS010000970.1:0-2983 GCA_964015645.1 uncultured bacterium | reverse complement strand
GCATTATCGTTACAATCGAAATAACCGCCGCCAAGCGTGCGCGTCTAAATCCGGCCAGGCCTTCTTTTAAGAGGAAAAATAGTTTCATATCAAGTTGTTTGTTTTACTTTTCTGTATTCGGAGGGCGAACAGCCAAATGCCTCTTGAAAGCTGCGCGTAAAATAAGCCTGGCTGTTGAACCCTACCATATAAGCAATCTCGGCGATGTTACCGGCGTCTTTCAAAAGCAATTCCGCAGCGCGCTGCAAGCGGAAGTTGCGAATAAATTCCGACGCCGATTGGTTGGTAATCGCCTTCAGTTTGCGATGAATCTGCGCGCGGCTCATCCCGATTTCTTCGCCAAGTGATTCTACGCCAAAATTTTCGTCATCCATGTGGTCTTCGATAATCGAGGTCAGCTGTTCCAAAAACATTTTCTGTGATGATGGCACGGAAATTTCTTTCGGTTTCAGCAGCATTTCCGCACCGAATTTTTCCCGCATCTGCTGGCGGGTGTTGATGAGATTTCGCACCCGTAATTTCAGCTCTTCCGGGTCAAAGGGTTTAATGAGATAATCATCCGCACCGGTTTCCAGGCCCTCCATTTTTTCATCCCGTGCCGCTTTTGCCGTTAACAAAATCACCGGAATATGATTGGTTTTCTCATTGGTTTTTATCGACTTACAGAGTTCGTATCCATTCATCTCCGGCATCATAATGTCGCTGATAATTAAATCGGGAATATGTTCCTCTGCTTGTTCCACGCCAATCTTACCGTTTTCCGCTTCGATAATGCTGTAATCTCCTTCCAAATGCTGGCGAATAAAATCTCGTAAATCATGATGATCCTCGGCGATGAGAAGGATAGGGAGATCGTTGTTGGTTGCTGGTTGTAGATTGTTTGATACTGGATGCTGGATGCTGGTTTCTGGTTGCTCAATACTCGATTCCGGATGCTGGATAATAATTTCTTCAACTTCGACATTCGAAATTTCATAATCGCTCAACGCTTCACGCTCTGCGCTTTTAGCGCTTTGCCCCTTGCGCTCTGCGCTCTGCGTTATAATCTCCTCATCCCGCAAATGCCCTTTGCCCAACAGCAGGCGAATAGTAAAGGTGGTTTCTTCGTTCTCCACGCTTTCAACAGAAATATCGCCGGAATGCAAATCGATCAATTCTTTGGTTAATGCCAGGCCAATGCCGGTTCCTTCAAACTCATGGGAGCCGCTCTCTTCCGCCTGGTAAAACCGGTCGAAAATATAGGGAAGTTTTTGGGCAGGAATACCGGGGCCGGTGTTGCTGACGCGAATTTCTAAGAAATCCTGCATAGCGCCTGGTGCAGAGCGCAGAGCGCTTTTTTCACTGAGCGCCACGCGCTCTGCGCTTTGCGCTTCGCTCCCAACTGCCACTGTAACTTTTACAACTCCATCTTGCGGTGTAAACTTAAACGCATTAGAGAACAGGTTGTAAAACACTTTTTCCAATTTATCGGGGTCGAAATAAACGTAAATAGCCGAATACCCGGCTTCAGCCGTAACCGGGGAATTGTTAAATAAAAGCCGGATATTTTTCCCTTCTCCCATCGAAGCAAAGGAAATGAAAATCCGCCGTAAAAAGCGAACGATATCCTGTTTCTCCGCCTGCAAACGCAATCCGCCGGCTTCCAGTTTCACGAGGTCGAGCAATTGATTGATCAATTGCAGCAGCCGGGAGGCATTGCGGTGCATTACGCTATAATCGGCGGCGGTGGGAGGAACATCTTTTTGGGGCATGTATTTGTTTAATAATCCCAGGATTAGCGTTAGCGGCGTGCGAAATTCGTGGGAAATATTGGCGAAAAATCGTGACTTCAGGCGATCCATTTCCTGTAATTTTTCGGACTGCTCTTTTAAGCGATTGCGTTGCTCAACAACCTGCTTTGTTCGCTGCGAGACAACATCTTCCAACTCTTTGCTTTTGCGTTCCAATTGACGAACGCGGAATTTCACCAATGAAAATACCGCGCTGCCAACCAGCAGCGTATAAACGATATACATCCACCAGGATAAATACCAGGGCGCTAAAATTTCGAAATGATAGGCCGCTTCTTTACCGGCATGGCCATAAATATTTTTTGCCTGTACTAAAAATCGATAGCTCCCTTTTGGTAAATTGGTGTAATCCCGGTGGGTTTGGCTGCTCCAGGCAGACCATTTTTTATCAAAGCCTTCCAGTATTGTTCTAAATTGATTTTCGGATTCGGCGTCAAAACTTGTTGCAGCAAATTCAAAGTGAATGGTGTTTTCATCGTGAGCAAATTCCGGGGGGAGGGCAACCCCGTGGCCGTTAAAAATAATGGAATCACTTTCGATAGCAACCCGGCGGATTAGCGCGGGATAATCCACAGTGTAGCGTTTTGGAATGCGGGAATCCCAGCGGAACAGGTTTTCCGATGTGATCCAGGCAATACTACTATTATCATTCGGCGTATTTTCCGCAAAAATACTGATAATCGCAGTGGCGTCCTGAATCCGCAAAAATGGGCGGTAGCTCCATTGAAAAGCGTTGTCAACTCCCGGCATACCAACGGAGGCGAATAGTCTTCCGGGCTTGTCTTTAACGGCGACCCATAATTGCCCGCGTTCATCTATTGAGCCGTGGTATTCAAAAACGGCATCTTTCATTTGAGTTCCGCGGATGGCGGTATCGGCAGAAAAGGTTTGATTTCTTTCATCGAACAACCAGGTGCTTTCCCGGCCTTGAAAAACCAGCCGGTTTTGAATAAACATCGGGGTCAACGGCTCGTTGGGCAGGCCGTAGGCAGTATCATAATGGGTGATATTTGCCGGGAACTTGTAGGTATCCACCGGGGTTTGCGAAATGTTTTCCACCTTCGTAATACCGGGTTGTATGGATTTGACCCACAGGACGCCTTTCTTATCCTCCAAAATATCCAACACTTTTGTCGAAAAGTCTTTAACCCTGTCTCTTATACACATCTGACGCTGCCGACGAGCTTCTTGGT